>JAVQRZ010000180.1:0-7087 GCA_033582115.1 Candidatus Korarchaeum sp.
GTTCCTTACTAGCAACTCTCGTCTTCCTTATGTAATCTAGGAGAGTCGTCTTTCCTGAGTCAACGTGACCTAAGACTGATACGAGAGGCTGCCTGTACTTCTTCTGAACCCTCGATTCTCCCAATAAAGTTCACCAGCTTGCTACTTCTCAGTTTTCCTAACCCACCCAACCTTCTTAGGGTTCCTCCCGAGCTTCAAGTAGTTCTTAGCGCACTTTGAGGAGCAGAAGTACATTACAGTTCCATCCGCTTTGATGTACATCCATCCGAACCCTGGCTCGACATCGCTTCCGCAGAAGGAGCACTTCCTGAGGAGCACAGCCATATATCTCACCTTGGTTTCAGCTTCCTAGCTTCTATCTCCGTCTCCCTGAGTATCAGTATGTCTCCGACCCTAACAGGTCCTTTGACGTTCCTCGTCAAGACCCTGCCCTTGTCCTTACCGACTAATATCTTCGCTCTGACTTGTACGACCTCACCAGCGACACCAGTACGCCCTATTATCTCAACAACCTCAGCGTAGAACCCCCTATCAGCTTCTTGGGACATTCAGCCCACCACACCGAAAAACATTGCGGTGAAATTTAAAGGTACCTTGACATCACGACCCCTTTATCTCCTTTACCCTGTCCTTAAGGGCCTCAAGTAAGCTCTTAGCTTGTCCTGCGTCAAGAATAGCAATTGAAGAAGCTGATACTTCTAGGCCAGCAGCCTTTCCAAGCTCTTCCTTCGATGGGACGTAAGCATAGGGTATGCCCTTATCCTCACAGAGCAAGGGTAAGTGCGCTACTATCTCCGGAGGGTTGACGTCCTCAGCTATAACGACGAAAAGAGCCTCTCCCCTCTCAACAGCTTTCGTCGCCTCGTTTACCCCTTTCCTTAACTTACCTCCAGTAGTTCGCGACATCTGAACGAGCTCGAGTACCTTGGGTATGAGGTCCTTAGGAACCTCGAACTTCACGTAGGAGGGTTTGTCCCGAGTCATTCTTCATTCCCCCGACTCCTCTGAGCTAGGAATATAAAAACCTGACTCTAGATCTAGTTAGAGAGAGCAGGGGTTCTAGAAGGGAGTAAGACTTCCTCAACCTAAGCTGATCTGGAGTTAAAGATCCTGTGAGGAAAGTAGCTAGCTTCAGTTCAAATTTAAAGCTTCTTATTGTAGTGACGACACTTTCAACACCTCCTCTAGCTGCTGCTAGGAAGAAGGGTCTAGCAGCACCTGCTGCCCTCGCCCCTAGAGCTATGCACTTAGCCGCATCTATGCCTGAGCGGACCCCTCCGGAACCTATCACCTTCAGATCAGCTCTGGACGCCTCAATGATAGATACAGGAGTTGGTATTCCCCAATCAGCGAATCTAATAGAAGCTTTCCTCTCTAAGGATCCCTCAGGAGCCCTTTTTCCCTCTATGAGGGACCAACTGGTCCCTCCTTGACCTGCAACATCTAGGTACTCCACACCAGTTCTCCTAAGGGTGAGTGAGAGCCCGTAAGAGAGACCGCTGCCGACTTCCTTAATGATCACAGGAACGTCAAGCTCCCTTACCAAGTCCCTTATCGATATCAATGAATCTGAAAAGTTCTTATCACCCTCAGGTTGTATTAGCTCTTGGAGCGGGTTTAGGTGGATAGCTATAGCATCTGCATCTATCATATCGATAGCTCTCTTAGCGTTATCGGTCCCCTCTTCCCCTAGGATGTGCGATACACCTAAGTTAGCTATGACCGGAACGTCGTGAGCAACTTCCCTCACTACCCTATAAGTTCCGATAAGGGATCTATCCTTGAGAGCTGCTCTCTGACTACCGACTCCTATGGCTATCCTCTCAGCGTGAGCAGCTCCAGCTAGAGCTTCATTTATAGGTAGCGAGCTTTCGTGCCCTCCCGTCATCCCCTCTATTAGTAAGGGAGCCTCGAGCTCGTAACCCAAAAACCTCCAGCTTAAATCGATATCATCGAAAGAGTGATCAGGTAACGCGTTATGCATTAGCCTGACTGAATCGAACCAGTTGAACTTAAAGGAAAGATCTACCTCATCTGAGAGTGCTATCTCGATGTGCTCAGCTTTCCTCCTATTAGTGAGATCGCTCATCTCTTGAACACCACAGAAGCGTAACCCACGACGAAGCTCTTATCACCGCTAGTCTCAGCGCTCGTGGAGTATCTCACGAGCTCCCCTCTTGAGACCCCCTTCAGTTTCGCGAAGGATATAGCTGCTGAGGCCGGTCCGGGCCCGCACATGCTCACATCGAGCTCGCGTATCACTCTGAAGAGAGCCCTCACGTCCATGCTTAGGATAGCTTCAAGAGCAACCCTATCCCTCCTCATGGCTTCATCCTCGGGTAGGTAGTGCGACATATCCGATGATGCTATGACGACAGTATCCCTTTTCATCCTCTCTGAAGCTAAAGCTACAGCTCTCCCCAGCTCTACTGAGGGCTCGGGCTCCTGGAGACCCATCACTATAGGGACTAGCTTGAACCTAGACCCATAGATCGCTTGAAGGAACGGTACTTGAACCTCGATGGAGTGCTCCCATGCGTGAGCTAGATCGTCGAAGTAGAGCTCCCCGAAGCAGTCGGCAATAGCCTCAGCTAGCTCAATGTCTACCTCAACCCTCCCTAAAGGAGTTTCCCAGAGCCTCGATTTAGTTACAGCGAAAGCGGATCCTAAGCCGGTGTGGTTGGGGCCTATGATCACGAAACTATCTGGAACCCCGTCTTGAGCTAGAAGGGAGTAAGCTGAAGCAGCTGCTCTCCCTGAGTAGATATAGCCTGCGTGCGGCGATATGATAGAAGCTATCCTCCTCTCACCGACCTCGTTGGGGGTGGGTATCCCCTCAGCTCCCGCGTTCTTGAATAGGGATTCGATGAGCTTCACTAAGTCGCTGCTCCTCGAGGGGTAGAAGGAGCCCACTACAGCTGGTCTCCTCACCCCCAAAAACATCACCTTACTCCCATTATCCTCGTAGCGAATTCCTCGTAACTCTCAGGAAGATCTCCATCCATAGGGATGGCTTTCCTCTGCCTTAGGACCTCTCTGGTCAGGAGCCAGTAGACGAGAGCTAGGGACCTCCTCCCCTTGTTGTTAGCAGGTATCGCTAGCTCTATGTTCTCAAGCATGCTATCCGCGTCGACTAGAGCTACAACTGGAACTCCCATCTTAACTGACTCCACGTGAATCTGCCTGTCGACCCTAGGGTCTGATATCACCACTACATCCGGTTCGAGGTGTAGAGGGGCTTGAGGGTTCGTTAGAGTGCCAGGGAGTATCCTTCCAGTTATGTGCATAGCTCCTGTGTACTCAGCGAACTTCCTAACTGGTTTGAATCCGTATATCCTAGCTGAGACAGCTAGCACCCTCTCGGGGTCGAACCTAGCTAAGAACTTCCCGGCTATCCTTATCCTCTCATCTATCTTCCTTATATCCATTATGCAGAGGCCGTCCGGTCTCACTCTGTATATGAACTTCTCCATGTCCTTCGTTCTTATCCCAGTCCCTACGTGGACGCCGGAGAGGAGGTACTTCTGCTTGGGTATAAGGAGGTCCTTATCCTCCACAGGTGGAACGTTAGCTAGGCTCGTGTCATCGTAGCTCATAAGCTCACCTCTCCATTAGGGGGGAGAAGGATAACTCGAGGTCAGCTAGCTCTATGTGGGAGAGGAACATCCTCCTGCAGCAATACCTAGTTAAGTTCATGGAGTCCAGTACCCTCCCGGGGTCCTCCCCAGATATGACCCTCCTCGAGAACTCCTCCCACTTGTCTCCTATCACGCTACCGCAGGTGAAGCACCTCACTGGGAACATATGCTTACCTCACGGCCAAGCGCTAGACTGAGTTATTAAATTATCCATCAGTATACCACCCTGAAGAAGGTGGTAGCCATGACTTTCGAACTGTGGATAGAGAAGTACAGACCTAAGACTCTCGACGACATCGTAGGCCAGGATGACATAATAAGGGCCCTGAAGGGTTTCGTTGAGAGGAGGTCCATGCCTCACTTACTCTTCGCCGGGCCCGCCGGTACCGGGAAGACGACGACAGCATTAGCATTGGCGAACGATCTCTACAGATCGGAGGAACTCGTTGCCTCTAACTACCTGGAGTTAAACGCAAGTGATGAGAGAGGTATAGATACGATAAGGACTAAGATAAAGGACTTCGCGAAGACAGCTCCATTTGGAGACGTTCCATTCAAGATAATACATCTCGATGAGGCTGATAACTTGACTGCAGACGCTCAGCAAGCTTTGAGGAGGATAATGGAAATGTACTCAACTACCACTAGGTTCATATTCGCTTGTAATTACTCATCTAAGATAATAGAACCTATACAGTCTAGGTGCGCTGTCTTCAGGTTCGGCCCGATCCCTGAGGAAGCGGTGAAGAAGAGGCTCATCATGATAGCTGAGAGGGAGGGTGTTGACTACACTGATGACGGGATATCAGCTATAATATACGTAGCTGAGGGAGATCTAAGGAGGGCTATCAACCTGCTTCAGACGGCTTCAGCGATGGCTAGCAAGGTCGACTCAAAGGTAGTTTACAGGGTAGCTGGACTCGCTCACCCCGAGGAGGTGAGAGCGATGATAAGCTCAGCCCTCAGGGGGAAGTTCCTGTCCGCTAGAGAGGCTCTGAGGAACCTCATGATAAACTACGGGATGTCAGCTCAGGACGTCATAAGACAGTTGAACAGGGAGATAATTGCGAGCAAGACGATACCTGAGAGGGAGAAAGCTAAGCTAATGATATTCCTAAGCGAGGTAGACTTTAGAGTCACTGAAGGAGCTCATGGAGATGTCCAACTTGCTGCGATGTTAGCTAAGCTAGTTGAGGTCGGTGAGTCCCATGAGAGAGGTCCCTTGGGTGGAGAAACACAGACCTAGGACCCTAGAAGATATAAAGGGTCAGAAGGAAGCTGTGGAAGCGATAAGGAACTGGATCAAGGACGTTAGGGAGGGGAAAAAGGTAAAGCCCCTACTTCTAGTAGGACCTCCCGGTTCAGGGAAGACCTCAGCAGCTCATGCTATCGCTAATGAGCTTGGTTACGATGTTGTGGAAGTGAATGCAAGTGATCTGAGGGATAGGAACCATCTGCAGTACATAGTAGAGAGCTCCAAAGCGGTTAGCTTACTCACTGGGAGCAGGAGACTCGTCATACTAGATGAGATAGATGCGCTCCCCAGCGAAGGCTATGCTATAGCCTCGCTAGTGAAGGAACTTATAGCTAGAGCTAACTTACCTATCGTTATGACGGCTAACGATCCCTACGAGAGGCACCTCTACGAGATAAGGTCCCTCTCCACCATGGTGAAGTTCTCTAGGGTGAGGTGGCAGACGGTCGTGAGTGTCCTAAGGGAGATATGCAGGAAGGAGAGATTTAACGTTCCTGAAGAAGTGCTCACTAAGATAGCTAAGTCCAGTCAGGGTGATCTGAGGGCAGCTATAAACGACCTAGAGGGATTCGTTAAGGGATCGCCCAACCTACTGAAGCATTTGGGCGATAAGTATGGGAAGAGGGATATAGAAACAGACGTATTCAAGGTACTGAGCGCTATATTTTACGGGGAGAACTGCTACTCAGCCTACCTAGCATCTCTCAACTTAGATATGGATCCTGATATGCTATTCAGGTGGATCGAGGAGAACGTAGCGCATGTTTACAAGGGAACCTCACTAACTAAAGCTTACGAGATGCTTTCCTTGGCTGATCTCATGAGGGGAAGGATAATAAAGACCAACAACTGGAGGTTCCTAGCTTACTTCACTCAGCTGATGACCTTCGGTGTCTGCACAGCTAAGGAGAGGAGGCCTGAGGGAGAGAGGTTGAGACCCCCTGAGGTGATAAAGCAGCTGTCAGCTACTAAGGAGGTGAGGGCTAGGACTAAGAAGTTCTTGGAGGATATAGCGAGGAGGGTCCACTTATCCACAACCTCCGTCAGGGTTGAGATCGTGCCCTTGCTCATAGCGGATGCTAAAGCTAAAGGGAAGCTCTTGAAGAGCTTGGGAAGGGAGCTCGGGATTAGGGAGAGCGATATGAAGGAGATAATCTCAGACTTAGAGGAAATCTACAAACTAGAAGTCCGAGGGAAGGGGGCTTAGGTCCTCTCTGAGCATCTCCTTGAGCTTATCGACCAGCTTATCTGCGGGGATGGATCCTAAGGAGATGAGCGTGGTCTGACCCCTCATACCCTCTCCTGATTTCTTTGTATCTAAGAAACCTATGTTACTGAGCTCCTTGACCTTCTTCCACACGGCTGTGTACTTATAGGGAGTCACTCCCAACTCTTCGCAGAGGAGCTTGTACTCCTCGAGCAAGTCTCCCATCCTTATCCAGGACCTACCCGTAGAGGTCAGTCTCTTACCAGTAGCTAGTAGGAGGAGCTTATCGTGGACGTCGAGAGGAGCTATAGCTTCCTCGCTCACCCCTACTATACCTACTCTCGCAGCAGCTTCGCTGACAGTATCAGGAGTTATGATACTAAGCCCTCTTCCCTCCGAGAGTTTAGCCGCTAAGTAAAGTATCTTCAAAGCTGTTCTAGCGTTCCCAGTATGCCTAGATAGATCGACCACCCTCTCTATCACATCCTCATCATAGCTTCCTTCCTCCAGAGCTTCGCTAGCCCTGTAGCTCACTATATCCCTCAACTGCTCCGGGGTGTACTTCTCAAGCGTCATCTTAAGCAGTAAGAAGCTCCTTATCGATTCATCTAGAGCGTAAGGTGGTTCCCATCTAGCTACCGCTACGACAGTTGGGGACCTCAAAGCTCCTCCCTCATGTAACCTAAGCATAGTGTAGATGAGGGAATCTCCGTTCCTGACATAATCGATCTCATCGAGAACGATCAGAAGGGGTTTCTCCTCCTTTGACATCACTCTCTCAAGAACTAGGGCCATCTCCTCATAGGAAAGTCCCCTCTCCGGGATCCCCGGGATCAGCGATGAGGCAACTTTCTGTAGGACAGAAGAGGGGGTCCTGTAAGTCCTGCAATTCACGTGGATAGCTTCAAGGTCCTTAACTACCCCAGAGAGCCTTCCAGTGGAGATCCTCGCGACTGATGTCTTCCCTATTCCTGGCTCCCCCTTAAG
>JAVQRZ010000181.1:0-2520 GCA_033582115.1 Candidatus Korarchaeum sp.
GCCCTCAAAGAGCACCTCTCGAACCTCTCGGTCCTGGGGATCTCCTCCCCTTCAACAGCGTAAGGGAGCTGCGCGTACTGGTACCTTAAGGCATTCGAACCGGGAGGGGATTCTAAAGATCCCCCTGATTCTCCAAGGTCCTCAGCTCCGTTCCAGGAGTAGAAAACATCCACCCTACTGCCCGAGATGGTGAAGCCGTGTGGGTTATATCTCCTCACCAGCAGGTCCCCGGACTCGGAGTAGATGAGCTCCTCCTCAGTTATCATGAACCAGGTGGAGGCGTTATCGTAATCGAAGCCTCGGGGTCCGCAACGCCCATCGACTCCGGTTACGCAGGAGTAATCGGGCGAGTTATCACCATCATCCCCTCCCCTGAGGATATCCACTCTCAGGCCGACCAACGGGTTCCCTCTACTATCCACCACTCTGACGTGACCTAACCAGAGCTTAACGGCTTCAGAAGGTTCATTTCCCCAGAATAAGTTCCGATCCCCGATCTCAGTGAGGGAGGCCCAGGGGTTATCGAGCAATAGGAGTCCATGGCCTTTATTGTACTCCACGAAGTTATCGTATATCCCTACACCCATGGAGGCCTCGGATAACACGTCGTCAGCGTAAGTAGAGGGGCTGGTAGCCCTAGCTGAAGGCGAGTTCAGCCCCCAGTAGGGTTCAACCCTGAAGCCGGAGCCATCATTGTACTGGACCGTATTCGAGTGAGCTACGCCCGACGAACCTACCCAATAGAACCCATGGAAGGAATTCTCATACACTGAGTTCAGGGAAGCCTCGAAGTCCTGAGCTCTTATCAGTATGATACCAGCTCCTCTGTTTCCAGCAACCTCATTCCCCTGAATCTTAGTGTCCCGAGGACCCGGAACGTTAGCTGAGCTCGAGGTAGCGTATACGGGGAAGGGGTAGTGTATATCAGGAGCAGTAGCGCTCGCGATAACTATCCCAGCTCCGTTTCCCAGGTTTCGATTTCCGTTATAACTTCCATCAGCGTTAAAGGAACCTACTCTGTTTCCGATGATCCGGTTTCCATCGGCTCCTCCTATCACAGCTATGCCCTCGTACTTATGCCCTGAAATGACGTTCTCTGAGATCGAATTCCCTGAGGCACCTCTACCGACCCAGATCCCTATGTAGCAGAGGGGGTCCTTTAGCGTGGGGTCACAGTAGACGTAGTTACCCTCGACAAGGTTCCCCTCAGTTCCTTTTCCCGTAATTAGAATGTTCTGATAGCTGTTATATGCTACTTCATTGTTTAGGATCTCACTCTCCTTAACGCCGTTCGTTAACACGATCCCTCCCATGAGGTTGGGTCGAGGGGACGAGCCGTCCGTTCCCACCAAGTTGTGAGTGACTACAGCTCTCCTGACGTCACCTGAGAGCAGTATCCCCTCTGCTTCATTCCCGTAGACGTAGTTACCGGACCTTGAGTCAGACGGATCCCCTATCGTGACGTTTCTCACCTCATTAACACCGTCGATCCAGATACCATGGTAATTAGCGTAAATGTAGCTTCTTTCCACTCTGATTTCAGTTTCACCTGGGGTATGGGGGGCCGTCACGTAAATCCCTTGCTCTAAGTTATCGTGAACTGACAGCTCTCTCAAAGTCACCTTAGCACTGGCTGAAGTGGAGTAGATAGTTACGCCTACTCTACTCCCCTTGACCTCGACCCCTTCCATCAGCACCTGGCCGGAGGGGTGGACTATTATGCCAGCGGATCCGAATCCCTCAAAAAATAGCCCTCTGATCGTTATGTCAGGATCGATCGAGCCGTCCCAAGCGTATATGACCAGGCCGTAGCTCAAGGTACCTCCTCCGCTCAGGGTTATCCTGCGGTCACCGTCCACCACCATAGGACAGGTGAGTGAGGGAAGGAGGCTTTTGAGGTATATCGTCCCAGATAAACTTGGATCGAAGTTTATCAGATCAATAGCATCCCAACAATCGGCTTGGGCCTTATTTATAGCTTCTCTAAGCGTACAGTCAGAATCACAGGTACCGTCGTCGTGATCATCCAACGTGGTCACTGTGTAAGTGACTGCGTTGACCTCAATGCAATTAGGAACGATCGCGAGGAGGACGAGGACAGCTAACGCTAGCCTCAAGTTCATACTACTTAAAGCTATCGATATTGAAAGATATAAAGCTTTAGGAATCGAGGAGGGCCAGATCCAACAGTCAAGATTATTAATTCCCTATCCAACTCCAACGGGGTTCCCCTTGAGGAATGACTTCCTTTCTGAATTCCCAGCTCTCGGAAGTTACATCTACCTTAACACAGCTAGTATAGGCTTGGTCCCTAGACGCACTATTGAAACCATAAGGGAGTTTTCTGAGAGGTTGATGTCAGAGGGGACAGCTTACCTAGATGAGGAAAAGGAGGAGAGGGTCTTCGAAGAGCTCAGGGCATCGGCTTCGAAGCTCCTGAAGTGCAGTAACGATGAGGTGGCTGTTTTCAACAGCGTTACTGAAGCCCTGAGTTCAATAGCTTGGGCCCTCAAGAGTGGA
>JAVQRZ010000182.1:0-1699 GCA_033582115.1 Candidatus Korarchaeum sp.
GTCCCTCACGGGATCTAAACTGTCAACATTAACGCTCCCTGAATCTGGCTTAACGAGACCTATCGCTATCTTCATCAAGGTAGACTTACCTGAGCCGTTAGGTCCGAGGAGGGCATGCACCCTTCCTGGCTGGAATTCCACAGTTACTTCCTTGAGTGCTCTCACATTACCGTAGCTCTTGGAGACGCTCTTGTACTTCAACATCGATCGATTCCGAGGGTTCAAATTATAAACTTTCGGAGTTAGTTCACTCACGCGTTATCCTCACCATAGGTAGCACCCTAACTTCTATGAACTCAATCGCTTCCTCCAAGCTTAGCTTAGAGAAGAAGGTAACAACGCAGTTCCTAGTTAAGCCTATCACCACACCATCTTCAGGCTCGAAGACAGCATACCAAACCCTACCTAGCTTCACGTACTCCTGATAGAGGTTAGTACCAGCTAGTTCCCTACCGTAAAGAGAGAGCCTGCTCACGTTTGGGATCCTCACGTCACTGAAAAAGAGCACCCTTACTGTCTCGATCTTACTCTCATAGAACTTCTTAAGAGCTTCTGGGGTGATCCAAGCTTCTTGAATGAGGCCCTTCTCATTCGATATAGCTGAAGATAGCTGGTTAGCTATCCTGTTCGCTCTAGACTTCTTAGCTGCCACCACTAAGTAAGTATCTCCCTCGAAGCTCAGGAACTCGAAGAAGGTTCTCACCGTGATGGGCACCTTGATGAGCTCATCCATGTACCTGAAGCTCAGAAGGAAGTTCTCCTCGAACATTCCAGTGAGCTTATCTCCCTGCAGATCTAAATCCAATACTCTAGAGCCTACTTCAACGCTTCTTCCGAAAGCTTCCTGCTTCTTTAGTGAGGAAAAGCCCTTAAGCTTCTTAACTAAATCCCTAGGGTGGAGAGATGACGCTGAGATGAACACCTTAGCTGACTGAACCATCGTAACTTCAGCAGGGTGAAGGATATAGAGTTTTATCTCCTCAAGGTTTGCTGCTAGAACAGTGAGAGAGGTTGCGGCAGAGCTCTAGGCTATTCACCCCCTCGGGGAGCCACTCGCGAGTCATAGGAGAGTTCACGAAGCTGAAGCTCTGAGAGAGCTCTCTCTCGCCCTATTGGGAGGGGACCTGCTTTCATTAGTATTGAGTGAAGCCCGTTGGAGAATCCAAGGAGCAGTAGACCTACTCAGGATAACTAAGCCGTGCGGATAGCGTATCATAGCTCGAGGCTAAGCCTTAAGGCTTCAAGGACCACGTGATTCACGTTCCCGAGAGACCGCTTAATAGGATTCACCTCGAGCTAAGCTCTCCATATCTGAGCGGCAACCTCTCGTAGGACATCCTAAGAGGGCTCCAGTAGTCAGATGGTCTAGAGCTAGACCACTAGAAACGCTAGTAAGAAGTTGTGTAGGCGCTCTAGATCTAGGAGAGGGCTGTCGATGGACTAGATACTGATGACCATACTGCTCAGTAGGAAAGGATGCATGCTTCCTCAACGCTCAGGAGCGTAGCTTTTACCTAGCGGAGGGGTGCGAAGAGCATGACCCTAATTCCGCATCACTAAAATATTTAGAGCACATTATTACTCTAGGGAGGGATATGTACGAGTTAGTAGTACTGATGCTCCTAGTGGGTTTCCTGATGATAACTCTCGGCTTCCTACTCCTCCTGAGCCGTGTACCTCGAGAAGGGAGCTTCAGAGG
>JAVQRZ010000183.1:0-2179 GCA_033582115.1 Candidatus Korarchaeum sp.
CTGACACGCTACGCCTAGCCTTATTAGTACTGACGGAACCCTTCTTAGTCAATATACTGCTGCGGATGAAGGGAGTAGTCCCCTGAGATTAGCTGATGGGCTCCCTCCTCACTATGTTGAGCTTCCTCAACTTGCGGGGAAAAGCGACGCCTCGAGATCTATCGAGACCACCTTGAAAGTTCCAGCATCTAACCGAAGGGTTTTATCCTCTCGAGCCCTAATTAACTCAGTGAGACCTTGCACTACGCCGATATCGTGATCAGAGGTGGAAGGGTATACACTATGGATGAGAGGAAACCTCGCGCCAGTGTAATAGCTGTTAAGGGAGGTAGGATAGTTCACGTTGGTGATGACGCGTACGATATGATAGGAGGGGAGACTCTGGTGATAGAGGCAGAAGGTAGATCCGTCCTCCCCGGCTTCTTGGATACTCACGTCCACCTAGTGGGAACTGCTGAATCCAAGTTCGATGATATCGATGCTTTCGGTATGAGCTCGATAGGCGAGATCCTGGAATCGCTCAAGAGGTTGAGGAAGCCCGAGGGGGAATGGGTTAGGGTCAGGGGATTCGATGACTCGATGGTCAGAGAGCAGAGGTACCCTACCAGGTGGGAGCTCGACTCAGTACTACCCGACAACCCAGTGATAGTGAAGAGGTTAGATGGGCACTCCTGCGTGCTCAACACTCTAGCATTGAGAATCGCTGGGATAGGTCCTGAAGTCAGGGGCGTTGAACTGGATGAGTCGGGGAGAATGACCGGGGTCCTGAGGGCGGAGGCAAATGAGGTAGCGAGGAAACGCGCTGAGTATGAAGCTAAAAGGGAGGAGCTAATGAGGAAACTTCTTGAGGTCTCTTACGACGCCCTCAGACGAGGTGTCACCACGTTACATGCGCTAGAAGGATCTACAGGAGATCCAGAACACTTAAGATTGCTTATGAACGCGGAGCTACCTGTAGACATCGTACCGTACTACCAGACGGAGGACGTGAGGGAGGTGTTGGAACTAGGTCTACCCAGGATAGGGGGTTGCCTGTTGGTTGATGGAAGCATGGACTCCCATACGGCAGCTTTCTTCGAGCCTTACAGTGATAAGGCCGATAGTAGGGGGATCCTGTACTTCAAGGACGATGAAATTAAGGACTTCGTAGTTGAAGCTCATAAGAAGGGACTTCAAATCGCCATGCACGCGATAGGAGACGCTGCTATCGAGCAATTGCTCGATGCTTACGAGTTCGCCCTTAACGAACATCCGAGGGATAACCATAGGCATAGGATTGAGCATGCGGAAGTTCCTTCAAACGCTCAGATCAATAGAATGGCTGAATTAAACGTTTTAGTCGCGGTTCAGCCACCCTTTCTCTTTCACTGGGACATGAGCCTCTTCTACATCAAGAGACTCGGGAAGGACAGGGCTAACAGGCTCCATCCATATAGGAGGATGTTAGATGCAGGAGTTAAGCTTTCTGGTGGTTCTGACAGTCCTGTCACGCCTATAGATCCATTCACAGGGATATACGCTGCAGTCAACCACCCAGTGAGCGGTAGTTCGATCGACTTGGAGGAGGCCCTGAGAATCTACACGATAAATGCCGCTTTCTTCTCCTTCGAAGAGCATAAGAAAGGCAGTATATCTGAGGGAAAGGTAGCTGACCTGATTATCCTATCTGACGATATCTTCAGGGTCAAGAAGGAGGAAATAAGAGAGCTTAGAGTGGATCTAGTGATCAAGAGGGGTGAGGTAATCACAGTATAATTCTTTAATATTTTTCGATAAAATCATACTATATTTTTAATAATTAAGCTTTTATTTACTATGTATTACGGATATCGTGGCGAATCTTAAGGGTGAGAGTATGCCTGTCCAAACTAGGAGCATATTATTGATAGCCTTAGTGATCTTAATAGTGGTCATAGGAGTTTCTTACGTTCTCATGCAACCGCAGGTGACTCCTACCCCGACCGGAGTGACTCGGAACGAAACCACACCCGCCCCTCCGAAGGAGGAGTACAAGAGGACTCTCGTCATAGCGGTGGACTTAGATAACCAAGCTTTAGACGTGCAACAGGCAGAATGGACCACCTTAGCCAATTGGTATGCCTTCTCCTCGCTAGTAGCTTTCGATCCTGAGAGAAGAATAGTAACTGATCTAGCGGAGAGTTACGAGATAGAGGAGGGT
>JAVQRZ010000184.1:0-1783 GCA_033582115.1 Candidatus Korarchaeum sp.
GATCTACATCTACCCCTATAGCTTGAGAAGCACCATAGAGCACAGAGCCTATCGCTAATATACCATTACCGCAACCCAGATCAGCCACTCTCCTCCCCTCTAGATCGCCCAGCATGTAAGCCATGTGGATCATGGCAGCAGCTAGTTTAGCTGGTGTAGGGCACTGTTCTAAATCAGGTTTAGGGTTCCTGTACCCCTCTAGTTGCTGCAGTATTATTTCAAGCTCCCTCTTCGTCCTTACCTCCATTCAGCCTGATCACTTCTATCCTAGTCATGTAAGGTATCTTCAGTTTAGCCAGCTTCATGCAGTACTTCGCTACCTCTAAGTGAGGGGAGTTCACCTTGATGAACATTATCACATCCCCCTTCCTTACCTGCGCTGCTCTAGCATCCGGCTTACCGAAAGCAAGCCTCATACCCTTCTGAAGCCTCTCCGCCTTATGAACACCAGCCATAGCGTGTTTTCTGAGTATGTGGTGAGGATACGGTATTATCTTGAAGAAGTAAGCTTCATCAGACGGTAGTGCCTTCCTTATTTGAGACATCACGGTCATCCTAGCTGCTTCAAGCGCGTTGCTCCTGAGCTGAAAGCTAGCCTCAGCAACCATCCTGACTTCATATTCGAAGTCACCATGAACATTTCCGTGATCAAACTTCGTTATCTTACTGTAAGGAATGCTCTTTATGTATTCCTTCCTAGTATAGGGCCTCTGGAGGGCCCTATAGTTCCTAGCCGGTCTCAGCGACACTGCCCTTTCACCTCCTCAGAGCTTCCCTCACAGCCTTTATAATACCTAACGTTCGGAAGGCCTCCTCCCTAGATATGCCGCAGGGGAAGGTCCTCTCTATTAGACTCCTGATGAGCTTAATCGTGGCTTCCTTATCCTTAACAGCATCACCCAGCAGATCTAAGATCTCGCTAAGGTACCTGATCATCACTTCCCTCGTCTCCCTAGGTACTGGAGCTGTTTTGAACCTAGATGAGTCCATGAAAGCTAAGAAGAACTCGTAAAGCATTATAGCTGCTGCATTAGCTATATTCAAGGCTGGATACTCCTCGCTGGAGGGTATCGTCATGACGAGATCACACATAGAGAGCTCCTCCGTCGTCAGTCCTATGGACTCACGCCCTAACACTAAGCCGTAAACAGCGTCCCAGCTTATGCTGGAAGTGAGTTCCCTCAAGGTCACAGCCCTCCTCTCGATAGAATACTTACTCACCCTCGCTGTAGTACCTACAACCAAGTCGATATCCTTCTTAGCCTCCTCAAGGGTCGCGGTTACCTCCATCCCTTCGATCACATCCCTAGCCCTCATGGCAGCAGCTATTACCCTATCGAAGCTCTCGAACATAGGTCTCACTACCCTTAACCTCTTGAAGTTGAAGTTCTTCATGGCTCTAGCGATCATACCGACGTTATCGGCTTTCTCAGGCTCCACCAATATGACTACTAGATCAGGCATTTTAGTAGGTGGGAAAAGCGTAAATTAAAAATGTGAGCTCATAAGCGAGGGTACCTGATGCTGGAACACCTCAGGGGAGCTTCCTCGAATCTGCTAGATGGTCTCGCTTATATAGCCAGCAGAATGGGGATTCGCGCTAATTTCGTGACTTTTCTCGGGTTCTTATCGTTCATAGGATCATCAATTAGCTTACTGCTGAGGAAACCTCTCCTAGCATCCGCTCTCATCATGCTAGGTGGATTCTTCGACCTGATGGACGGCGCTATAGCGAGAAAGAGCGGTAACTCAGGACCGAAAGGTGCTTTCATCGACTCTGTAG
>JAVQRZ010000185.1:0-1289 GCA_033582115.1 Candidatus Korarchaeum sp.
GCTCTTCTAAATCCTCATCTCGAATAAAGCGACTGGAACAGTCAAGCCGAGCCTGAGGAGTACCTCGGGATCTACTTCTCCTATCAAACCTATGACCTCCCCTCCCCTGAGTATGCTAGCGCAACGCCCTTCGATGAAGGGTTTCTCGCTCCGTGGCTCCAACCATATCCCTAGGGATAGGTTATCCGAGATTACCTTGAGATGAGAATATATGTCCTCAAAGCCGACGGAGTCATCAGCGTAAGCTGCTGCTACCCTCCTCTCATCTCTCGTCCTGTTCTCCTTATCCTCATCTACGAGGATGATGTCACCTATCTCGAACACCTTCTGTGGGTACCTCGCATGGGTATTGTTCGAGAGGAATATCAGTAGGCCTGGGAAGAGCGAGTCCCTGAGTAAGCTGTAGTTCTCTGAGACCGGGTTTTCCACCTCAACTACAGGTCTTTCCTCCCTCCCCACTAGGTGGAACAGAGAGTTCCTGCCAGTCATAATGTAATTCAGTACCTCCTGGTAACCCAATCCCACCATTAGGGTTCTCACCTTCCTAGAGATTCGCTCTACTGGATGAACTTTACCCATTGTCATCACGTTCCTCGGGAGCTCATACCCTATTCTATTGAGCCCTAGAGTTATTGAGACTTCTTCAACAACGTCGACCGGATGTAGGAAGTCCGCTCTGTAGCCCGGGATTAGGACTCTCAACCTACTCCCTAAGCCCTCAGCATCGAGCCTAGCTCTCCTCAGTTGCAGCACTATCTCCTCGCTAGAGAGGTTCAAACCTACCATGGTCCTTATGAAATCCGTCTCAACCTCCACCTCCTCGAAGCCGTACTTCGGCGTTTCTACCTCAGTGCCATCGGGGTAGGAGACCCCTAAGGTACCTATCTCCCCTCCTCTCTCAGCGAGAGCTGAGACGATCACCTCAAGAGCGTACCATATAGCCTTGAGATCAGTTCCCGTGACGTCTATGAAAACGTCCCTCACCCCGGGGGTCAGTCTAGTCAACTCGGAGTTGACTATAGGGGGCATGCTGAGGACCTCCTCTCTAGAGTCCATTATCAGAGGGACCAGCCCCTCAGGGTTCTCGATGATGTAAGAGTACATCCTCCCCTTCTCGGTTTGCTCCAACATCTCCTTAGCGCTCATCTCAGCATACTCCCCTAGCGGAACGAAGTAGACTTCCTCAGCCCTCCTAACATCGTAGGTTACTGGCGGCTTGATCTTAGAGAAGTCGTGAAGTCCGATTGCTACTCTCCTCCTCTTCCTCCCGAGGGTATCGTGTATCTTCT
>JAVQRZ010000186.1:0-4197 GCA_033582115.1 Candidatus Korarchaeum sp.
TAGCCTAGGGAACTTGGATTTCGCCTCCTCCTTTATGAAGAGATCCCTCACCTTCTTAAGCACGAAGAAGGATAGAAGTTGCTTTTGAAGGTCGCTCTCAATATCTCCAAGCTCTAACAATGTTAGAGTCTCTTCGAATCCTGTTGAAAGTATGTTGTCACATGAGAGAAGGTTCTCACCGTCTCCAGAGATCAGAGGCTCGAGCTTCCTTATGAGTGAGGTCCTGCTCTCCTCTTCAGGCTGGGAGCTAGAGACCATCCCCTTAACCTCTAGGATGAGATCCAGCATGTTCGGAGGGTTCTTATCAGTCGATAGGTCGCTCAGCCTCCTCAGAGCCTTCAAGAGGAGGTAGAACTGGGATGGAGTGAGGTCCAAGAGAGCTGATAGGGTTTCAGTTACTAGGAAGACCTCTTTCTCCCCTTTAGGTATCGAAGCTAGGGGGTTAACGCATATCTGAGGATAACCCTGTCTGTTGAAGTAAATCCTGCCCCCCAGCTGGAAGACTAGGTTCCCGTACTCCCAGTGGGAGTCCATTATGAGGGAGGGAACGCCCATATTCCAAGTTTCGTAAATAATCCTCTTGACCGTAGTGGTCTTACCCGATCCGGTCTGACCCGCTACGAGGACGTGCTTCGTTAGGTCCTCAGGGCTTATCCCTATGACCTTCCCCTTTCTCTCCCCGAGCTCTATCACCAGATCACTCCTCTTAAGTTCCCTCCCTAGCTCAATAGGGATCAATTCCTTGCTTTCAGATATCATATCAACGAGAGAGGAGATTAGTTCAGAATCCAGGAGCTTCTCCTCAACGATCTCAAGTTTAAAACCTTCTGAGAAGCTGTTTATCGCTGAAACAAAAGCTCTTATTACCTCTTTTCCCTCCTTTCGGTTCTCCGAGTTAGCCCAAATTACCACACCATAACCTGCTCTCCTGCCCAAGCTCCTCCCCATGAGTTTCCTGCTCCCATCGACAGATACCAAAAGCATTATCCCTATTCCCATAGATTCTGCTATTTCTTTAATCCTATTTGCGTTTATGCTTGTGTTTTTATCATAAACAATTAGCTTAGCTAACATTACTGCTCTCTCATCCATCCTCACTGGGATGAGCCCTCTGAAGCTGTAGCCTCTGACATAGAGGATTGAGATACATATAAGTGTGGCTAGAAGCATCAAACTGATCCAAGATTGGGAGAAAACCATCAGTAAATATTCTATCTTTTCTCGATAAACTACGAGAAATACTATTGGGAAAGCGATAGCTATAACTACTCCTAATGAGTCCTTCTCCATCAGCTCACCCTTGAAGCTCAGGGAGCCCCTCCTCTATCCTCTCTAACCTCCTGATGATCTCCTCCAGCTTGAAAAACAGGTACTCTATCTGGTTCCTTATGGTCTCTATCTCGAAGCGGAGCTCTTCATCTTCCATTACCCAACCTCCTGGAAATCCTGTATAGGGTGTTCCTATGGACACCTGAGCACCTAGCGACCACTTCAAGGGATACTACTCTCAAACCGCACCTCTTGGCCGCTAAGTACGTTGCTAAAGCTACTATACCTAGTGGATTCTTACCCATGACCTCTACCCCACTCTCCCTCAGTATCCTCACAAGCTCCTTCTTCGCCCTAACCCACAGTCGCTCCCTGACGAGGTGCTGATTCTCCCCTAAGTTCAAGGTTGGTATAAGGTTCGTGATGATGTAGTTCAAGTATGAGTCCCAGAACTTCTCCTCCCCTACTACAGACTTGAGCTCTCTTAGGGCTCTCATCACAGCTCTAGGTGATGCTCTATCGAGACCTTCGACCGATCCCAGAGGGACCGCAACCCCGTGCGCTCTGCTCGCTAGTATGATAGAAGCTAAGCTCAGTGAAGGAGTTACCTTCCTCTTCTTAACTAACTTATACCACATCAGCAGCTTATTTGCTGTCCTCTCTACCTCTTTGGGTATTCCTAATGACTCAGCTATCCTACTGATCGTTGGGTGAACCCTCTGCGGGAGCACCCAGTGGTTCTCCTCCACCGCGAGCTCGAGGTCATCACATTCAGCTGACGGTCCTATCATCAATAACACTAATAAATCTCCAAAATATTAACATTTTCTTCCATAAACATAAATAAAAATTTTTATAATTTACTCACTCTATTGAAATCTCAGGGAGAGGTAGACCTCACTTCCCTCACTCAGCTCGAACGGGGGCTTCTTATTATAGGTCATCCTGAAGAGGAGGCCGTGGAATGATATCTCAATCACCTTAGAGGTCTCGTCAACCTTGTAGGCAATGCCCTTCATCAGGATATCAGCACTCTCTTCCTCCTCACCTAAGCTCATTTCGGCTTCACTCCCCTCCTTTAGTGTGAGCAAACCCCTCGGGAACTCCAATGTGAATTCGAAGGACTCATCCGATGCTGAGAACTCCAGCACATCTATATCGAACAAAGGATCCTTCCTCAGGGATTTGATCACAACTCTACTCAAGTTACTTTCACCATTACTCCGCGATTTCCCTAAAATAAAAAGCGATACGGGGGCATTAGGGTGATGTTAGATAGGGTGCTCGAGCTCAACCTCAAGCTCAGGTCCCTAGCTAGGATGGCCCTATACGAGGGCTATGATGAGGACCTCCTAGAGGAGTTCTCAGAGGTTTTGAAGGAGATATACGAGGAAATAGGGTCTCCGGATAAAGCTAATGCGGGAGATATATTGAGAGCAGAGCCCAAGCTAGGACTCAAGATGATCCTCACAAACCTATCTGAGGACTTGTCCGATTTCCTCTACAAAAGGATAGGTTCTGAGTGGGACCTTTGAGGTCAGCTCTTCGTAGCTATGTAGACCTTTAGAAGCCTCTCGTCTATCACGATCATCTCCCTTATGTACTTAACTGTGGAGTAGGGGATCAGGACATTGCCCTTCCTATCCCTCTTAAGCTTCTGAAGCAATGCGTCAGCAGCACCTCTATTGCTCCTTATTATGAGCGAGAGGACCTTTCCGGTTATCTCATCTACAACTAAATCAGTGACCTCACCTAACAGCAGCCCTTGATCAGTGATCACAGGTTTGCTAGCTAATCTAGCGATCGAGTACCTCACCATCCTCTCACCGCTTTTTAATGGGCCGGGTGGGAGTCGAACCCACGGCCTCCGCCTCGTCAAGGCGGCGTCATGACCACTAGACCACCGGCCCTCAGCTTAGTGAGGACTTCACTAAATAAAATTTTCCATGGCAGCTAGGGGAAACCTCTTTCTCAAAAATCAACGAAAATATCAGTTTGAAGTTATTTTATTCTCCTAATTATAGGGGTCAGTACTCAAGATCTTCCCTCATAACTCAGTGGGCCTTTTACTTCATCCCCTTACTTAGGAGAAGGTCTTTTTTAAAAAAGCGTGAACCTCAAGAGGGGGAGTTAAGATGGAGAGAAGCGCCCAACAGGAGCTAGCTGTGAGTTTAACTGAGATCCTAAGGAAAATCATGTCCGGAGGTAGCGTAGATAAAAGCGAGATTGAGGAGCTAGCGAGTAGAGTATCGAGCTTAGAGGATCCTTACCTCAGGAAGCACTTACTCACGATCCTCTGGGAGATAGGGAAGGGTAGCTACGGAGAGAACGATATCCTAGGGAAGTTGACCTCTTATGATGGCTCAGATCTTTCCAAAATCCTCGATTCCCTTCAGGAGTTCTCCTATGAAGAGCCTTTCGACGAGTTAGAATTCAAGGAGGTTTTCAAGTTCTGGATGTTAGTGTTGAGGAGCTTAAGTAATGAAAGGAGGTTCTAAAGGGATCTATTTCCTGAAAGAGTACCTTCCTGATTCTGTTTTGTAAACGATTCCCTCCCTCAGGAGCTCTTTCAAAAGGGCGTTAGCTTGGGTCAGTTTGAGGCCCCATACCTTAGAGGCTTCTATAAGGGAGAAAGACGTTCCAGGTGGGAACCTCTCCCTTAAAACAGTGAACTCAGACCTCATGCTCTCGACCACCTTCTCCTCTACGTGATCGCCTTCTGGCAGAATCTCCTTCCCCTCGTCAGCTGACTTCACTATCTGAAGGACCTTATCCTTACTCAGTTTCCCACTCTCCCTTAACTCCTTTGTTAGAACAGCTAAAACGTTCCTAGCTAACTTCATAAGTTTCCTTGGATTTCCTTCAGCCATCTCATTCATCTTAATCACGAGATCCTCGGTGAAGGGTTCTTCAAGACCGAGATTCCTA
>JAVQRZ010000187.1:0-7452 GCA_033582115.1 Candidatus Korarchaeum sp.
GTGAGAGTAAGGAGATTAATAAAGAGGATCCAGTTAGGGATGAAGAGTAGTATCTTAGGAGATCCCGCACCGTGGACGTGTTATTTCTGTGGCGATTGTAATGTAACATGCCCTAGGGAGGCTACTCCTGGATATATATTGGACTCCGTTAGGAAGTATCAAATAATCAATTACAGTTTCCTCAAACTAGGCAAAATATTTTACGAGAGACTCTACGCAGCAATAGCTCTAGTGGTACTGACGCTCGTAGGCATCTCGGGTATCTTCATCTGGTCTCACGGATTAAGCGAGCTTAACTTCGCTAAGGTGGACATAAATACGTTCATGAGTTCAGAGATATTACATGAGATAGGGTTATGGCTTTTCGCGTACGTAACTTTGGTGAGTTTAACTAGTATCGCCACCATGTATAGGTACGTGAGAGCTACCTTGGGGTACGGGAAGAGCGTTGGATTATCTATCTGGGTTAAGGAATTGATAGACGTCATCTTAAAGGAAGGTCTGCTACAGTTGAGACTCAGGTGCCAGAAGGGTTCGAATAGTAGATATTTAGCACATCTATCGATCTTTTGGGGATTTATTTTAACTTTTGCGGCTACAGGAGTTCACTTCATATGGCTAACACTATATCCCGGGGTTCCTGAACCTCCTCTCATTACGAACATCGCTAGAGTCTTAGGGATCATCGGGGGGATATTGCTCATGTATGGTAGTATCTACTACTTGCTTCACAGAATTAAGAAGGACGAGACTTACACGAGAGAACTTACTTACCCGACTGGTGGCTCCTCTCACTAGTCTTCGTGATCGCAGTGTCGGGCTTCCTGATAACAATTCCTATTTACGCGAACATTCCTCTACTAGCTTACGCATCCTATGGGGCTCACTTGCTGACTGTCTTACCTAATAATTTCAGCACCTTTCTCCAAGCTGGCTCATCTCATCTATAGACCGCTCGCCCTCTCTGGTTCGCGAAAGTCTGGGAGGGAGGATTATGAACCCGTTGCTGTTATTGGTGGCGGTATAGCCGGTATTCAGGCTGCCTTAGACCTTGCGAACCAAGGTATTAAGGTCTACCTCATAGAGAGCACCCCCTCGATCGGCGGGAGGATGGCACAGCTCGATAAGACCTTCCCAACGCTAGACTGTAGTATGTGCATACTGACACCTAGGATGGTGGAGGTCGCTAGAAACAAGAACATAGAAATCTTAGCTTATTGTGAGCTCCTAGATATAAAGGGAGAGGCTGGGAACTTCAAGTTGAAGGTTAGGAAGAAGCCAAGGTATGTAGATATCGATAAGTGCACCGGCTGTATGATCTGCTTCAAGTATTGCCCATCTAAAGTTCCAGATGAGTACAACTTAGGGATGAGTGAAAGAAAAGCTATTTACATTCCATTCCCGCAATCAGTTCCTTTAAAGGCTACTATAGATGCGAATCACTGCCTTTTCTTCCAAAAAGGGATCTGTAAGAATTGCGAGAAGTTCTGTCCCAATAAGGCTATAGACTACAGTCAGAAGCCGGAGGGGATTGAACTTGATGTCGCTGCAGTAATATTTGCAACCGGATATGATCTTATAATGGATGTTGAGTTTCTGAAAGAACAGTATGGCTACGGTGTTTATGCAAACGTTTACACGAACTTGGAATATGAGAGGATAGTCTCGGCTACTGGACCGACGGGTGGTGAGATCGTGAGAAGATCTTCTGATAAGAAGCATCCTAAGAAGATAGCGTTCATTCAGTGTGTATGCTCAAGAGACGCTAGGATAAACCCCAGTTGTTCCGCGGTCTGCTGTATGGCTTCCGTTAAGGAAGCGATATTGACGAAGGAGCACATGCAAGACATAAATGTGACTATCTTCTACATGGACCTCAGGGCCTTTGGAAAGGGCTATCAAGAGTTTTACGATAGGGCGAGAGATGAGTTCGGTGTAAAGTTTATTAGGAGTAGACCAGCGAAAATAATAGAGGATCCTAGAACTAAAAACCTCACAGTGTATTACGAGGATACTCAGAGGAGTGAATTCATTAAGGAAGAGTTTGATATGGTGGTTCTAGCAGTAGGAATAAAGCCCAGACTACCTGGTACCTTCTTACCTGTTGCCGAGGATTCGTTTGTCCAGCTTAAAGATCCTATCATGGAACCTATCAGCTCTCCCTTGCCGGGGATATTCGTTATCGGGATGCTGAGCGGTCCTAAGGACATACCTGATTCTGTAGTTCAAGCCAGTGCTGCAGCGATGAAAGCAGCTCTTTTAGCGGTCAGTTAGTGGAGGGATCAAGATGATTGAAGGAGTTGAAGTCTCTAAGTCTGAAAGTGAGGAGATAAGGATAGGTGTTTACATTTGCCACTGCGGTCTTAATATAGCTGGAGTGATAGATGTTAATGAGCTCGTTGAATACGCTAAAACATTGCCTAATGTTGTAATCGCCAAGGAGTATGTTTTCATGTGTTCCGCGCCGGGTCAGAACTTAATAAAGGAAGATATTGAGCAATATAAACTCAATAGGGTGGTCATAGCTGCATGCGGGCCTGAGATGCACGAACCTACTTTCAGAGCCGCTGTATCGGAAGCCAATTTAAATCCCTTCCTTATGGACCTCATAGCGATACGTGAGGGGAGCTCTTGGGTGCATTACGATAACCCGAAGGCTGCTACTGAGAAGGCGAAGGATATGATAAGGATGTCTGTAGCTAGAGTTAGGAATTTAGAACCTCTAGAGAAGATAAGGGGAGAATTAGTTCACAGGGCGCTAGTTGTAGGGGGTGGTGTAGCTGGATTAACGTCCGCGCTTGACTTAGCCGACAGGGGATTTGAGGTCCACTTAGTGGAGAGGAGACCTACCCTTGGAGGTCACGTAGCTCTAATGGGTCTGCTAAACTGGGGAGGGCAGAGGATATCCGGAAGGAAAGCAGTAGGGAGCCTTCTGAATAAACTAAAGGAAAATCCGAAGATCATAGTCCATACAAATTCCGATGTTATTAAGGTGGATGGTTCAATAGGTAACTTCAAGATTGTGATCAGGAGGAAGCCCAGGTATGTTAATGAGAAGTGTAATTTATGCGGTAGGTGCATTGAAGTATGCCCGGTTTCTGTGCCCAATGAATATGAATATGGATTAGTCGAAAGGAAAGCGATATACCTACCCTTCTCAGGAGCTTACCCTGAGAGGTACGTTATAGACCCGAGCTCCTGTATCTTCTGCGGTAAGTGCGTGGAGGTCTGCCCCACCGATGCTATAAACCTCAGTGAGAAGGAGGAAGAGATCTACCTCGCAATAGGAGCTATTGTGATGGCAATAGGGCATGATGATTACGAACCAGCTGTTGGGGAGTACGGCTACTCCCTCTCCCCGAGGGTGATAACACTGAATCAACTGAAGAGATACTTGAGCGATGATGGACCAACGAAAGGGAATCTGCTAGTTAATGGTAGTAGGCCTAAGAGCATTGTTTTCATATCATGTGTTGGCTCGCTTAGTACAACCCCTCACGCCAATCAGTACTGCTCTAGGACTTGCTGCATGGCTGCTCTATCTGAGATGCTGCATATTAAGAGTAAGTATCCGGATTCGGATATCTTCTACGTACACAAGGACATAAGAGTTTACGGAAAGGACGAGAAACTTTACTGGGATGTTATCGATAGTTCCATTAAGTTAGTTAGGTTCGATGAGGAGTCCCCAAAGGTATCTATAGGGAAGGACAGGCTATACGTTGAAGTCCTTGAGGTCACGCTGCAGGAGAGGATAATCATACCTGCGGACATCGTGGTCTTAGTCACGGGTATGACTCCTGTAAAGGACGTCGATTTTGTGAGGAGTCTCTTCAAAGTAGGATGCGGGGGAGATGGTTTCCTGAAGGAGTTGCATCTGAAGCTGAATCCGGTAGAGTCCCTTACTAGAGGTATATTCCTCGCTGGGACCGCTACAGGTCCTAAGAACGTACCTGAGAGCATTGTAACTGGTAGTGCAGCCGCAGCAAAAGCTTCGATACTGTTAGTTAAGGACTATATAGAGGTCGAGCCCCTCGTAGCCGAAGTAGATGAGAGTAAATGTTCCGGTTGTGGAATATGCGTTTCTCTTTGCCCGTTCAATGCCATATCGATTCAGAAGAGAGATGATGGAACTAAGTACTCCAAGATAGATCCTATGCTATGCGAGGGTTGCGGGACGTGTGTCGCCGCATGTCCTTCAGCAGCGATACAGCAGTACGGTTACAAGGACAAGCAGATAATCCCGCAGATTTTAGCTATATTTGGGAGGTGATGCTAGTGAGTGGAGAGATCTTCGAGCCAAAGATAGTCGTTATCGCATGTCACTGGTGCACTTATCAAGCGATCAATCTAGCTGGGACGAGTAGGTTCAAGTACCCACCCAACGTCAGGGTGATAAGGGTTATGTGCTCCGGTAGGAGTGATCCTCAGTTCGTCTTAGAAGCCTTTAGAAATGGGGCTGACGGTGTATTAGTCGCGGGATGTCACCCTGGTGATTGTCATTACGTCAAAGGAAACATGAAGACCATGAGGAGGACTGTCCTCCTAGAGAAGATGCTCGATCAGATGGGTATAGAGAAGGAGAGATTCAGGAGGGAGTGGATCTCTGCTGCTGAGGCTAAGAAGTGGGTAGATGTCGTAACCGAGATGGTAGAGCAGGTGAGGAAACTAGGGCCCCTTAGGATAGATTCTGGGAGGTTATCATGATGCCTAAGGCTAAGATATCTTTTTACTGGTGCGCTAGTTGTGGGGGTTGTGAAGAGGCTCAGGTAGACCTCGCTGATAGGATATTCGACCTAGTTGAAGCCGCAGACATAGTGCTTTGGCCTGTAGCCATGGACTTCAAGAGGGAGGATGTGGAAAGGATGCCTGATGGTTCGATAGACGTGGCTGTAATAAACGGTGGAATAAGGATGAGTGAGCACAGGGAGATGGTCGAACTCCTAAGAAGGAAATCCAAGTTAGTCGTTGCATATGGTAGTTGTGCTCATATGGGAGGAGTCCCTGCTCTAGCAAACGCTTACACGAGAGAATCTATCTTCAAGTACATCTATGAGGAAGCACCTACTGTTAACAACGCGGAAGGTAGGAAGGCTGAGGTCAAGGTTACGGTCAATGGGATAGAGTTAGAGTTACCTGCCTTCCTAGATTATCTAAGGCCATTGGATGAAGCAATCGAAGTCGATTACTACATCCCCGGATGTCCTCCCACTCCGGAGATTACTTGGGAGGCTATCTCCTCTATACTCTCTGGCAATTTACCGCCTAAGGGTCACGTCTTCGGTAGCGACAGAGCTCTCTGCTATGAGTGCCCTCTTAACGAGACTAAACCTGAGAAGATAGTCCTAGATACTATAAGGAGACCACATCAGGTTATATTAGATCCTGATAAGTGTTATTTGACTCAGGGAGTACTCTGCATGGGTCCTGTCACTAGAGGGGGTTGTAAAGCGCTCTGCGTAAAGGGGAACATGCCTTGTACGGGGTGCTTCGGCCCCGTTGATGGCGTGAGTTATCAAGGAGCAAAGGCCTTATCCTTCTTCTCCTCGATAGTTAACGTAGATGATGAGAACACATTCAGGAAACTCGTGGAGGAGGTCGGTGTAGACCCATTAGGGTGGTTCGCGAAGTACAGCCTCGGTAAGGGAACCATCTACAGGAAGGGAGGGGAGGTGTGATTATGAGGGAAGTAATAATAGACCCCATAACCAGATTAGAGGGTCACGGGAAAATCGTAATAAAGCTTGATGAGAGTGGAAATGTTCAAAAAGCGATTCTCCAAGTTCCAGAGCTCAGAGGGTTCGAGAGATTCTTAGTTGGGAGGACTGTAGAGGACGCACCTCAGATAACTTCTAGGATATGTGGCGTATGCCCTTGGGCTCATCACATGGCTGCAACTAAAGCGTTGGATGATCTATTCAAGGTAGATCCTCCTTTAGCTGCTAAATTGATAAGAGAATTTGCTTACAATGTCTTCATGTTAGAGGATCACGCTCTACACTTCTACGTCCTGGGAGGACCGGACTTCATCGTGGGTCCTACAGCACCCAAGGAGGAGAGGAATCTCGTCGGGATCATAAAGAAGTTAGGGGCTGATGTGGTCAAGAGCGTAATAGTTACTAGGAAGAAATTGAGGTACCTAGAGCAGCTCATAGGGGGGAAGATAACCCATCCCGTGCTCGGCCTTCCAGGAGGAGTCGCTAAACCCCTCTCAGATGAGGACTGGAAGATCTGCTTCGAGACGTCGAAGGAAGGGGTGGAGTTCGCTAAGTTCGCTTACAGATCTTTGAAGGACATAGTACTCTCAAATGATCACTACGTGGAATTGATGAGGTCCGATGCCTATACCCACAGGACGTACTATATGGGATTGGTTGACAGTAACAACTGTGTCAATTTCTACGACGGGAAGATAAGGGTAGTCGATCCAGAGGGAAAGGAATTCACTAAGTTTGACGTTAGGAACTATCTAGATCATATAGCAGAGCACGTAGAGCCTTGGACTTACGTTAAGTTCACCTACCTTAAGGGCTTAGGATGGAAAGGCTTCATCGATGGTAAGGAGAGTGGTATCTATAGCGTAGCCCCTTTAGCTAGGCTCAATGCCTCTGATGGAATGGCAACCCCGATGGCCAACGAGCTCTACGAGGAGTTCTACCAGGTCATGGGCGAGAAGCCTGTTCACAGCACACTTGCATTCCATTGGGCTAGAGTGATTGAGATGGTATACGCTGCTGAGAGGATGATGGAGCTAATTGAGACTCCCGAGATAAGGAGCAAGGAAGTGAGGAACCTTCCAAAGGAAAAGCCGGATGTTGGAATAGGCGTCGTCGAAGCGCCTAGAGGGACGCTGATCCATCACTACGAGACGGATGAGAGAGGCATAATAAAGAAGGCCAATCTCATAGTTGCAACTCAAAACAACTCAGCTAGAATGGTCTTATCCGTCGATAAAGCTGCCAGATCTCTCATAAAGAATGGAAAAATAGATGATGGAATTCTGAACATGGTGGAAATGGCCTTCAGGGCGTATGATCCATGTCATGCCTGCGCGACTCACTCGTTACCAGGCTCAATGCCGCTGATAGTCAGGATATACGACAGCAACGATAACTTGATAAGGGAGATCAGAAGAGGTTAACATAAATTTTCCAATAATACTTTTATCCATAATTTTATAATTTTGATGCGATTTTTATGAAAATACTCGTTCTAGCCTTGGGGAATGAGCTCTTCGGAGATGATGCTGCCGGGTTCTTAGTAGCGGATGAGCTCTCACAGAGATTACGTGAGAGCTTAAACTCTGTAGAGATAATAAAGTCCTCTGAATCAGGTCTTTGGTTGCTAGATTATTTCCTATCAGGTTATGACCTTATAATATTAGTAGATTCTATATTAGGTAGTGAAGCCGGTGAGCTCGTTCGAGTAGACCCTAGTTCACTGAGGCAGGTA
>JAVQRZ010000188.1:0-2342 GCA_033582115.1 Candidatus Korarchaeum sp.
GGGGGGGTAGCCGTCCTCTCTACCGGAAGGCTAATGCCGGGGTCAGCAACTCCCGAGGGCGAGCGACGTGCGTGATAACCCCCGATCCCTCTGGCCCCGTGATCCTTGGTACTAGCGGGTCGGCGGTGGTGATTACCCATCCGGAGGGATGGGGAGATCGCCTTCACCACCGAAACGGGTCAGGCCCGGAAGGGAGCAGCCCTAAGGTGGACGTTCGGCGCTGCTAGTCAACCGGGGGGAGGGGATAGGAGGGAAGAAGGGAGCTATCATGCACCCGCTCCACTTCGGGGGAGCCCACCGCCCTATCAAAAAATGAAGGGATGTTTGTTACCCTCAGATGAGCTGTTTCTTAGAGCCGTTCGGCTGGACCTCGTATATATGGATGATGTTGACTGGGCAAGCTTGAGCAGCCTCCATATTGCAGCCAAGGTCATCTAGATCTTTCTTAACAGGTGATGCTAGCCCATCATCTTCTATTATCCAGTTGTCTGGACAGAGAGACGCGCAGACACCATCCGCTATACAGCTCTCTCTATCTTGCTCGATTATATACTTAGGCATGCCGACACCTCCGGCTGATTGGATGTAGCTTAGGTTTAATTTAACTTTTTTATTTGAAGAGCAATTTTTCATAGAGTAAATATTTATAAAAAAATATTAATTAACTTCTTTCCTCAACGAATTTTCTAAATTTCAAATCTATATTTTCAATATTTTCCCTAATGAACTCTATGAATAGTTTTAATCTCTCAGCGCTCTCCCAACTAACCCCGTGCTCTATCCAGCAAGCCTCCTCCATAGCCAAATCCTCCTCTACACCAAGTATGTTCCTTAGGAAATAATAGAAGATGCTCTCTTTATCTAAGATCAGTAATGCAGATCTCTCCCCAGCATCCGTAAGCGTCACCTCGTTGTACCTCCTGTAGTTGATTAACCCGGCTTTAGATAACTTCTTCAAGGCATCTGTAACACTTGGCAAGGTGACTCCCAGCTCCTTAGCAAGCTCCTTCATTCTAACTGCTCTCTTATTGACCTTCTGGAGCCTGTATATAGCTGTTAGGTACTCCTGTAATCCCGGCGTTATCTTACTCCCCATCTGTGTGATTAAGGTGTTTAGGATTTTTAAAACAGTGTTGCTAAGACCTCTTATGGGAGTTCCGGAGGAGCACAAGAGGGAAGCCCCTTCCGAGCTTAACTACTCGATATTCATAGTCAGCACCTCAAGGTCCGTTGACAGTAGCAAAGAGGACGTTACCGGTGAGTTAGCTATTGAGCTCGTGAAGGGCTCCGGCAGTCATGTGGTCAGGAAGGAGGTGATTCCAGATAATAGAGAAGCTCTCAGGAGATCCCTCATAAAAGCAGCGGAGGACTCTGATGTTATAATATTCTGCGGTGGGACTGGAGTAAGCCCTTCTGACATCACCCCTGAGACGATAAGGCCCTTACTAGACAAGGAGTTACCTGGATTCGGGGAGATATTCAGATGGCTTAGCTACTCCAAGATAGGCAGCTCAGCTATAGCTAGTAGGGCGATGGGGGGACTTCATTCTAGATCCCTCGTATTCCTCCTACCTGGATCGCCTGAAGCCGTTGAGCTCGCTTTAGAGAAGCTCATAATACCGGAGGCACCTCATCTAATCGCTATAGCGAGATCTAGGAGATGAGAGCACCTAGGTAGGCTTCAAGTAATCGGAGATCCTATGTCCTCTTGAGCCTTCAGCCCTTTGAGTGAGTTTATCCTCCTCCTAATCTCGGGATCCCTGAGTATCTCTAAGAACTCCTCAACGACCTTCTTCCTTAAGGAAGACCTCCTCACGAGGAAATCATAACTCTCCTCTATTATTGGAATGAAATCAAGGTCATAAAGTCTTGCTACTGTCTCTATACCGATTCCAACATCGGCAAATCCGCTTTTCACAGTTGCAGCGACTGCATTGTGGGACTTCGCCTCACTCCAGTAACCCTTAATCCTACTGATAACCTCCTCGAAGCTCATGCCTGAGCTCTCAGCTTCTCTCCTCAACAGGTGATCGAGCAGAATCCTAGTCCCAGAACCTCTGTTCCTATTAATCAAGATGATATCATCCCTCTCAAGGAGATCCCTTAGCCCCATTATCCCCTTAGGGTTCCCCTTGCTGATTAACAAACCCTGAACTCTCTTGTAGCCCTTCAGAAGTAAGGCCTTTCCCTCCAGGGAGAACCTCCTCAGGAAGGGTACGTTGTACTCCATCGTCTCAGGGTCTAATGCATGGACCCCCGCGACGTCAGCTTCGCCCCTAGCTAAAGCCTTGAACCCGCCATAAGAGCCCACGGGTACGAACTTGATTGAGAAGCCGCGATAC
>JAVQRZ010000189.1:0-3384 GCA_033582115.1 Candidatus Korarchaeum sp.
AGTCACTAAAGTCCTTACATTCAGGCGTTCCGAAGTCTATTATAGCTGATGCTAGAACGCCCCTAACTCCGAACTCCTTGAAGACATCAGCGATCGTGTCCTCGAAGAAGTACATATCGAACACCGTCGTCGTTCCGGTCCTCAGTGATTCGAGTAGCCCTAGCTCAGTACCTGCTCTTATGTGATGAGGTCTCAAGTTAGCTTCCATTGGCCATATCTTCTCGTTTAACCAAACCCTTAGGGGCATGTCGTCCGCTACCCCTCTGAAGAGCGTCATGGGGATATGCGTATGCGTATTTATAAGCCCAGGGATAGCGACTAAGCCCCTTCCATCTATGACTTCATCAGCCGATGCAGGTAGGTTTCCGATCCTCTCAATAACACCTTCCTTGATCAACACGTCCTTGTCCTTGAGGATCCTCCTCTCACTATCCTGAGTTACTAAGTAACTTACCCTCCTTAAGAGAATCTCCATATTAACCCTCAATCCTGTGAGCGATTTACTTAAATAGGCTTTCAGTTGAGATGCCTGACGGAGTATGAGGAAATATCTCATGACAGTATTACTGCTGAGCTTACTACCGAGCCCTATCATTGCGGTAGCTCAGGAGGGAGGGTTGTACACATACACATACGTAGTTAGGGAGACGGGCTGGGTCGATATAACTACTAGATTCGAGTCCAATTCATCAGGGGTAAGCTGGGTTCTTGTTCCCAAGTTCCAGAACTACTCCCTCAGAGTGTTATCAGGATCTATCGAAGACTATAAGTTAATAGAGAACACTAATTACTACTTCTACTCAAATTACACATTTTCCTATTCCAAAGGGACTGCTCTAGAGATTAGTTGGAGCTATAGGTTTGGAGCGCTGATAATAGAGCCTAATGGAGCCTTTTTCTCGACTCAAATATCCTTCAACCGTAAAGACGACGCTCTGGTGACCGTGATACTACCAGCGGAGTACTCGGTGCAGGGAGTGGAGCCCAAGGGTTACGCTACTGAGAAGGAGGGCAACCAAACGACCGTGAAATACTATCTTGATGGCTCGAGGAACAACACGATGAGGGTCCTGATATCCTTCAAGGCAAGGGAAAGTAGCATGGAGGAGAGAAGCGTAGGGAAGCTCACCCTAGTCTACCCTAAGAGATACGAGGACTTCGTTAGGAACATAAGTATATACTATGAGAAAACCCTTCCGCTCATTCAAGATATAACGTCGATGAAGGAAGAGATCCCGATAAAAGTTAATTTATTCGTACCTGAGAAGATGGAGGACATAACGACTCAGGGTTACACAGGTCCTAGGTACACCTCGGATGTTATAACACAGGGAGAAGTACACCTTAATATGATGCTCGCTAGGATGCCTGAATACGAGCTTCCGATGACTTTAGTTCACGAACTGCTCCACCAGTACATGCAGGTAGCCGGGTTGGGTATAGGGGTTAGGTGGATGCATGAAGGGTTAGCTCAGTACCTCAGCTACCTAATAGTTAGGGAGATAGGGATGAACCCACCGGAGGAGCCTAATAACGAGACTGCAAGCTTAGTGATGGCTAGCACAGGCGGTGACCTAAGCTTCCTGCTCGACTGGAGGGGAGGAGGTCTCCCAGGAGACCCTTCGCTTTACTATACGGCTAGTCTGATCTTAGTCAAGGATCTAGCAGATAAGTACGGAGGTTACGAAGTTTACAAGAAGCTCTTCTTGGAGATGAAGAAGGATAGGGCGACAGTGAACTCCCCGGAGGACCTAGTGAGGTACTTAAATAAAGCAATTGGGAACAACGTCTCAGAATTCTTCAGAGCTTACAGTATCATGATATCTGAGAACTCGCAGCAATCTAGCCTCCTGAAGACAGCTTGGACTTACGTGAGACAGACATCTTGGTTCAATCCCTTCAACTGGTATGCTGAGAAACTCCTTAAAGAGGGTTCAGAGGATAGCGCTACTCTAGCTATTTACGTAATGGTTATGGGGGTGCTAACAGAAGCGCTCCTACTAGCTATCCTCCTAGGACTCCTCACTTACTTCATAGAGAAAAGAGGTGTGGTTAGAAGACCCTCTCCGATCTCTCGAGATGAAGGAGGAAGTTCCACTTCTCCATGACTAGCTTCTCCATCTCATCGATCTCCTCATCTTTTAAAGAATCAAACCTCCTTTGCATCCTTATAAAATCCTTAAGTGGTTTTTTCCTTGGTTTTATTGTCACCCTGAGCTTACCCTCCTCGATCTCATACAGGGGCCAGAAGTAAGTGTCCACAGCGAGTTTCCCAACCTCGGCTGTCTTCTCAACGGGGAAGTCCCATCCAGGAGGGCATGGGGAAAATATGTGTATGTACTTGAATCCCTTGATTTTTCTTGCCTTTTCGAGCTTATTGGCGAGATCGAAGGGATATCCAACACTAGCTGTTGCCACGTAGGGTACTCTATGCGCAGCGACTATCATCGGCATATCCTTGGGCATTTCCTGCTTTCCCGTTGGTGTTGTTTTAGTTATCGCTCTCATCGGAGTAGCGCCTGATCTCTGTATACCTGTGTTCATGTAAGCTTCGTTATCATAGCATATGTAGATAATATTCTCCCCTCTCTCAGCAGCTCCTGATAAGGCTTGAATTCCTATGTCGACGGTTCCTCCGTCACCTGCCCACACGACAACGTTAACTTCCTTCCCTAAGAACTTGTAGGCTCTCTGGACGCCTGATGCTGCTGCAGCAGCAGCTGCGAACGCGAAGTTCAGTATGGGGGCGGAGATAGCGCTCCTAGGATAGGTTGATTGGATTATGCTGAAGCAGCAAGCGGGGACTACGTAAACTGTATTAGGTCCGAGAATTCTAGAAGCTATCCTGAATGCTATAGTTGCCCCGCAACCTGGACATGCTGCTGAACCAGGGAGATAAGAACCCTCTCTCTTCCTGAGGTCGTGTATCGTTATGCTCATGATATCACCTCCTCAGTGAGCTCAACCCTCTGGTATTCCGGCTTCAGCTTATACCAATAATAGGGTCTTCTTAACCTACCGGTAGATATCCTGCTTATAGCATCCTTGGAAATTGCTATCACGTCTTTATACGTGATGTCCCTACCCCCTAACCCTGCGATGTAATTAACCACAGGAGGAGCTCCTGTAATATCATAGAGCGATGATCTAACTTCAGTCCCTATCGGACCACCTGAACTGAATGATATACTCCTGTCTATCACTATAACGCCCTTCTTCCCTTGAAGGTTCTCCCTGAGATCGCGGTGTGGGAAGGGCCTGAAGGACCTTAGCTTAAGGAGACCTATGCTGATCCCCTCATCCCTCATCATGTCGACAGATGTTTCAGATTCTGAAGCAAGTGTTGCCGAGGTTAGGATCACGTAGTCAGCATCCCCCATCCTG
>JAVQRZ010000190.1:0-18020 GCA_033582115.1 Candidatus Korarchaeum sp.
CTTCCCGTTGTAGAGGCTAAGGTAGAAGCTGATCAGTGGGACCTGATCGAAGTTGACCTAGAGGAGGGAGTGATAGAGAACAAGACGAAAGCATCTACCTTCAGGTTCAAACCCTTTCCGAAGGAGATAATGAAGATCCTGAGGGAAGGAGGGGTTGAGGAGTACTTCAGGAGGAAAGGGAGGCTTCCGTGGGAGTGAGAGCATGCTGAAGGTAGCTTTGATCGAAGGGGACGGGATAGGCCCTGAGGTCGCGAGAGCAGCTGAATCCCTCCTCGAGAGGTGCTTAGAGGTAGAGCTAGTAAAAGTGAGAGCGGGAAAGTCGTACTTCGTGGAATCAGGAAGCCCTATAGAGGAAGGATGGTTGGAGAAAGTAAGAGGGTGCGATGCCCTCCTCAAAGGGCCTGTAGCTACTCCGACTAAGGGCCCAAGTTACCCGAGCATCAACTCCTTGTTGAGGAAATCGCTTAGGCTCTTCGCTAACGTGAGACCATTCAGGAGTTACGAAGGTATCTCCTTGAGGAGAATGAATACAGTAATAGTTAGGGAAAACTTGGAGTGCCTCTACTACGGCTGGGAAGTGGATGATGAGGATCGAGCTATAGCTATGAGGGTGATCACGAGGAGAGGGGCTGAGAGGATATGCGAGTTCGCCTTCAGGTTGGCTGAGCGTGAGGAGAGGCGCAGGGTGACTGCAATCCACAAGAAGAACATACTGAAGAGGACGGACGGCCTCTTCCTCAGCACTTTTTACGAAGTGGCATCTAAGTTCAATCTGAAGGCTGACGATGAGATAGTCGATGCAGCTGGATATAAGCTCGTCAAAATGGATAACGCTTTCGACGTGATGGTAACACCTAACCTCTACGGAGATATACTCTCTGACGTAGCTGCTGGTGTTATAGGGAGCATAGGGCTCTGCGGGTCCGCTCAGATAGGTGAGGACTTCGCTGCTTTCGAGCCCATTCATGGGACAGCAGAGGACATAGCCGGCAGAGGTATAGCAAATCCTATAGGGACACTTATCGCTGTATCCATGATGTTAGATTGGCTCGCTGAAAGGGGTAAGGTGCGTGAGGGGATGGGGGATAAGATCAGAGGAGCAATAGACTCCTTACTGAGGGATGGGACCTGCTTGACGCCCGATCTTGGTGGTAGTTGCGGCACCGAGGAGGTAGCTGAGGAGATCATGAGGAGATTCTAAAAATATTTGAGAATTAGCCTCTCCCATAGAGGCCTATCAGCTGAGCTTCCCCTATCACGTGACCCCTCATCGCTCTCTCAACGTCACTCTTTTTAGCTCCGGGTGCTAGTTCCAACTTGGTGTTCAGAGCGTAGAGCTTGAAGATGTACCTGTGGGGCTTCCCCTTAGGTGGGCAGGGCCCACCGTATCCGTAGTTACCGAAATCGTTCCTCCCCTGCATCCCGTAAGCGGTCTCCTTTCCCTTAGGGACTCCCTCCGGAAGGGAGTTCAAGCTCGCGGGAATGTTGTAGAGAATCCAATGGGTAAACACTCCGATCGGAGCATCTGGGTCGTCTACTATCAGCACGTAGCTGACCGTACCATTCGGGCTTCCCTCCCAGCTTAACGGAGGGGAGAGGTCCTCACCATCACAGGTGTACCTCTTGGGGATCGTCCCGTTGTTCTCGAAAACGGATTTGAGGGAGAGAGGCATTCTTTCGCCTCCTCTAGGCTCTCCTCCTGGGCTCCAGAAGAAGTGAACAACTACAATTAATAGAACCGAGAGGACTATGATCTTAGTTAGGAGCCTAGGATTCATCCTCAAGTTACGCACAAACAGAAGATAAAGTTAACCTCTCAGTAAGATAGATTCAGCCCACTCCTTGACTTGAACGTAATCCTTAGCCCACTTTGGAACCTTTCCTCTGCTCCTCATTTCCTTCAGTAAGCTCCCTAACTGTTCGGGTGTCATCCCGAGTGAAGAAGCCGCCTCTAAGAAGTCACTAGAGTGAACTATGCTCTTGAGCACGAGGAGGTCTTGATCGTCCAGCTCAGAGGGATAGAGTATCGAGGGCAGCACTTCGATGAGAGCTGACCTCACTTCCTCCCTCAGGATCCTCCTCAACTCCTCAGGATCGGATAGCAGGAGATCATCTAGCACTATGATCTCGACTCCCAGTTCCTTGGCTAAGGCTTCTGAAGCAGCGTCTGAGAACCCTCTACAGATTATCAAGGGCTTGGAGTTGAGAAGCATAGCATTGATGAAAGCTTGCCTGATCCCGCCTACATCTAATCTCCCGCTCTTCACCTCAACAGCGTACCTCTCTCCTGATCTCACTGCCAATAGATCTACATCGCTGACCTCGTACCCTCCTACTCTCACGGGAACCAGCTCGGCCACTACCTCGAAGCCCTTAGACCTCAGGACAGCTTTAGCTACCGAGAGGGAGCTTCTCATCATCTCACCAGAACGACTCCATTTCCCTTCTCCACATCGAAGGTGATCCACTCAGTTCTGTGCTTAGAACCGCTCATCCTCCTCACTCTAGCTTGCTTCACTAAGGCGTTGCTCACAACCTCCGGGTTGAACCTCAGGTCTATCACCCCATCGGAAACTACCTCCATCTGGAACCTGAAGTCGTCATAGAACCCGAAGTGGAAGCTGTAGATTAGAGAGATACCGTAGTATCTGCATAGGAGGGCTTTAGCTGTCTTCATCATATCTAGAAGTACTGACGCATCCGGGCTTATAGTTAGAAACTCCGTCAGGGAGTCCATTAAGATAACCCCTCTCCCGTTCATCCGAACAGCCTTCTCGAAGATCGCCTCCCAGACGCTCTCAGAGTCCCTAGGGTCCTCCACCTCGATGGCTCCCTTCAGCTTAGGGTACTCAGGGAAGGGGATTTGTAAGCTCCTGAGCCTGTATGAGAAGCAATCTAAGAACTCGAGCGAACCGCCCTCAAGGTACTCAGTTACGTCGAATCCCAAGGAACTCAAGCTGAGGAGCCTAGAGAATGGGGTGTCCTCAAGTAAGACAAATAGGACCTTCTCCCCTCTCTGCAAGAACCTAAAAGCTATCTCATTCATTAGAACGCTCTTCCCAGTTCCCGTCTCTCCAAAGATACCTATTAAGCTACCTCTCAACGCTCCATCGGGAATCAGGAAATCCAAAGGCTCGACACCTAACATCATCCTACTTAGCTCCAAGCGTACACCAGTTCATCATAACCCCATACTTAAATAACGTCACCTCCTCGCGATAGCTACGTGGTTCTCAGCGAATAACCTGGACTTGAAGCTCCTTCGGTAGTACCTCACTTCAGAGAACCCAGCTTCCCTCAACAGAGAGAGGAACTCCGACCTCGTGAAGAGATGGTAGTACCTGAGGAGCACTTTATCCCCCTTCCTCCAAGGAACGCAGACATCTCGGAAGCTCCCTCCTCTGATGAAGTTGAGGAGCATATGCGGAAACTTCTTGAAGAACCTAGGTTGAAGGAGAGCCCACACGGAGATTATAGCTATTCCTCCTTCTTTCAGGACCCTTCTCACTTCGATCAGGGACCTCAACCTCAGCTCTCCTCTCAGGTGGTGGAGGGTAGCTACATAGAGGACCGTTGAGAAAGACCCATCCCTGAACGGTAAGAAAGCTGCATCGCATTGAACCCTCTCACCGGAGAACCTCTTCGAGGCAAACTTAAGCATTTCCCAAGACAAGTCAGCGCATACGACCTCGAACCCCTTCCGCATCAAGTAATAGGAGTGCCTACCAGTACCGCAACCTAAGTCTAGGACGGGATCTGATTCCACGAGTTCTACCTCAGGCCAAGGCTTCGACCTGAAGTGGAAGTAACCCTCAGCTATCTCATCGTAGACCCTAGCTACATCATCGCTCATCGTTATATCCAGTCGGTTCCCTAATTAACGGTGCTGGCTATGGTTATGGCCGAGGTGACGATAGTTCCGATCGGCGTGGGGTCCAGTTTGAGTGATTACGTTGCTGAAGCTATAAGTGTGGCTCTGAGGAGTGGGCTTAAGGTGAGGATCACTCCTACTTCGACGATCTTGGAGGGCGATCTGGGCGACCTAATGAGGGTTATAAGGGAGATGCACGAATCCCAGTTCCTAAAGGGCGCTCCTAGGGTGCTGACGATAGTTAAGATAGACGAGAGGAGGGATAAAGAGGTGAATATGGAGTACAAAGTAGAAGTGGTTGAGGAGAAGATCAAGAAGGGGACGGGGGTACGAACCTAGATTCGGTGACCCTCTCAACTATCCTGATCCCTCTCCAAAAGAGCCACTCAGCAATAGAGGAGAAGAGATTCTCGTCCATCCCTATGACCTCCGGGGGCAGGACCCCGGGTCCGGGTAGCGAACCCTCTGAGATGAGCTTCACTATACCTGTAGCGACGAAGGCAGTGGTCCTAGCTAAAGCAGTCAACCCGGTTGAGGGATCGTACCTATCGACCATCCTGTACTCTACCTCGATATCGCTAGGGCTCTTCCTCCCTCGAGCGTGAACTATTAGTATCACTAAGTCCCTAGAGTCTCCTTTCAACCTCTCTTTGAGCAGCCTAGCGGTCAATTGAGCTGGAGATACGCTCTCACTACCTAACGATAGGGGCTCCTTACTCAAGTAGCCTAGAGTTCTCAGGAGCTCTATCTTCTCAGCGTGTCCAGGCCATCTCAAAGTCTTCTCGGCCATGAAGTCGACTCCCTTGAGTGTTTTCAGCATCGTCCTGAGGCCATCAGTCAGGAAAGCTTCCAGTTCGCCGACCTCGGGGATGTAGATCTTCTCAAGGTCGCTTAACGCAGGTTTCTTCGTTAAGGAGCCCTTCTCCACGATCCTAGCGTCTCTCACGTACTCTTCTATCAGATCCTCGGGGCTCCAAGTGACTAGATAACCTAAAGGAGGCACGGGTTCCTCGGGGATCCCGCCAACGTATATCTTCAACTCTCTGACCTCCTCAAGCTGGGCGTAAGCTCTACCAGCCATCATGTTGCTCAACCCAGGGGCGACGCCAGCGTCCGGTACTATGGTAACTCCAGCTTCACTCGCTTGCATGTTGTAAGAAGTAGGATCGTCCTCAGAGTAGGAGATATCAACGAGGTCTGTCTTAGCCTTTATAGCTGCGTTCCAAGATAGCCTCCCGAACTTCCCAGGCAGTGAGTTGACAGCTACATCAACATCCTTCATTATCCTGCAAAAATCATCAACGTCCTTGATCTCCAACTTCCTGAACTCAGCTTTACTCACCACTTTCGATGCTGCCGCTAAGTTAGATGGATTAGAGTCGACTATAAGCAGGTTAGAGCCTGTGACCCTCTCATAGAGGTCGTAAGCTATAGCTCTCCCGACGGACCCTGCACCTAAAACCGCTACCCTAATGGGAGAACACCCTCTACTCTCCTACAAGAGATCACTTAAAAAGGTTTCAGTGATGAAAAACTGTTGGTATTGTAAAATTGGATCAAAAAATTTATCTCAAAAAAGTGCAGTCATTCCTCTTCCTCCACTAAATATTTGCGGACTAGCTTATAATAGTTCTCGATGCTCCCGTACCTCTGGATAAAGGAATCAAGGATATCGTAACCGTAGTTCCTCCTGAAGAGCTCCCTCCCCTCCTCAGTCATATCCATCGGCGTCCAAGGTGGGTAGCTCACGAGCTCTACGCTGACCTCCTCGACCTCAGGGACAGCTTGCTTCACGCTCTCCTCTATGTGTTTCATCAGCATCATTGAGTAAGGGCATCCCGGGGCTGTCATCACCATCCTTATTTGTACCTTTCCATCCTCAACTATAATCTCCCTTATCAGACCTAGATCCACTACGTTTATCGGGATCTCAGGATCCGTTATGAACCTCAGCACGCTCAGGATCTTGGCTTTGATAACTTCAGGGTCCATTAGGTTCACCACATCCTCACTAGAGGATCGATCCAATTTTATAAAGCTTTCTGAAGGAGATCTGCAGCTCTCCTGCGGTTAAGCAACACTGAGGATAACGTGAACTCAGCTACAGCGAGGATAGAACCCTCGGGACCGAATTCGCCACCTGTTAAGAAGCTCGGTCCTATTGGTTCCAATGAGAAAACGCTCGATCCAGTAAGGCCACTAACCGGGAATCCCCAGAGGTGCTCTAAGCACAGATTCCAAGATAGGTGGAAGAGAACCGATGGAAGCAGGCCCCATTTGACTCTAAGGGAGCAGAGGAAAATACCAGCGGAGAAGATCCCGATCGAGGGGAGTATGCTGAACCCTGGGTTCTGAGAGTGCGTGAGCGAGAACAGGGAGGATGATAAGATGAACTTAGGTAGTGAGTAACTTAAGATCGGACCTCTGTACAAGCATTCCTCCAATATCGCTATTGAGATGTGCCAAGGGACCATCTGAGCTATTTCCAGCTGACTTACTCCGGAGTATTTTACTCTAGCGAAGAGTAGAAATGGTAGTGTCATGCTGAAAGCTAGTAATACTGAAAGAAATGATTCTCTAGGGTTGCCGAGGTTATAGCTAACTCCTTTAACTTGAAGTAGGATGAGGAGTAAGAGTAAGGAGGTAGCAGCTCTCAAATAGATGGAGGGTATCGCTAGAATGATCAGGGTTAGTAGCACCAGGTAGATGAGGAACTCAGCATCGCTTAACGTACTCTGAGTTCCCTCACCTCTTGAGCTTAGATCTCCTCGCATAATAGTACAGACCCACTAATACTAGTACCGCTATTAGAACGGGGGCTATCCAGAGACTCAGATCCGGACTGCGTGCCTCCGATGGAGTAGTAGTCAGTGTAGTTTTATTAGAAAGTCTTATCACTGGTTCCAGTACTTCATCAGTAGGTTTAGCTCCGACGAAGACACCGGCTACAGTCCAGTTCCTATCTATCACTACGGTAGTAGGAACCCCAGCGACCCCGAAGTCCCTAGCGGTATCATCACCCTCTAGAACGAGCTTCCAGTTGGAGGGCGGGTCCACTGATTTGAAGAACTCTAAGGCTTTAGACTCCCCACTCGAAACCATCATCACTATCCCTATGATACCTTCCCTCTCAAGTCCGTACTTCTTCCAAGCTGCGGAGAGAGAAGGTAGCTCATCCTTACAGTGAGGACACCACTCAGCTACGAACATCAGGACGACGATGCTCCCTTTAAGCGATGTCTTTGAGAGGGCCTTACCATCATGTGAGACGACTCTAATAACTGGAGCTTCACTCCCTACCTTGGGCAAGGCTGATGCTAGAATGAGAGGTAACATTAGCGTGAGCATCAGGGCGACTGCGAGGCACCTCAAATCCTGAGCACCCCCACCTTCCTCCCATCGTAGACAGCTGCTGTCGGTGTGACACCGTAGTAGCTGCAGGAGAATATAGATATTAATTTATGCTCCAAGCCCCCGATACCTGTCTCACCCTTGAAGAGCATCGTGTAGCCATCAGGATAGGCTTCGTGAGACCTCATGAGTACCTTCAGCTTGTTTTCTCTCAGGAAGTCCTCTAAAGCAGCTCTTCCGTAGTACTTAACGCCCCCTCCCCTACTGAAGTTCTCTCCGAACTTATCAACGCTCTCAGAAGGATCGTTCCAGAGGATCTGGAATGCTATCTTATCGCTAGGGATCATGTCCTTCTTACGAAGAGATGTTATTTGCTTCAAGGACCTCAACCCCTCAGCTATCCCTCCGTGAAGGGCGAGTATCCCATCCACTAGAGCTGCGTAAGGCAGGTTCGAGAAGACCTCATTGTACCTAATGTAAGCGTAAGGCCACTCCGATCCGTATATGTGATACAGCACCTCCATGAAACCGTAGCTCATGTTGGTTACAGGTGATTCATGGTTTCCCCTCAGTAATACGACCTTATCGTTCCTCAAATGGCTCGCGAGGAGGTAATTCACGTTCTCTATTTGTTTAGCTCCTCTGTCAACGTAATCCCCTAGGAAGACCACGTTATATCCTTCCCTGAGGAACTTAGAGAGGGCTCTAACTGATACCTCAAAATCCCCGTGTGTGTCCCCAATGAAAGCAGTCTTACCCTTAAGTTTTATGAGCTGAGGTTCCTCATACAACTTCCTCTCAACTTCATCTAAGAGAGTGATTGTTTCATCGAAGCTGAGGACCTCCCCCTTAAGGGCCCTATCTATCGCGACCTCTAAGTCAGCTCTATCCCTCTTCCTCACTCTCAGACTTCTCATTAGCTTCATGGGGCTCACCAAGAGCTTAGGGGCTCAGAGTGAAGTGTATCCTCCTGTTGTTCTTCCCCTTGTTCTCTATTCCTAGGAAGATTATCTGGCCTACCTCGCTCGTGTTCCTCACATGGGGTCCTCCATCCGCTTGTACATCTATACCCTCTATCTCCACGATCCTAAGTCTCTCGATCTCAGGGGGTAGGGCCTTAGCTAACTTCACTATTCCGGGTATCCTCATGGCTTCCTCCCTCTCCAAGTAGTATATCTTCACGGGTCTCCCCTCGGATAAGATCGTGTTAGTCTCGCTTATGACCTCCTCGACGAGCTCCCTATCGGGTCTCTCTAAGTTCACGTCCACCCTACTCCTCTCATAGCTCACATTATTCCCAGTAACCAGTACCCCGTGCTTTGTGTTCATAATAGCTATTAAGGCGTGCAAAGCTGTGTGCATCCTCATCACTCTATACCTCTTCTCCCAATCTAGGATCCCCTTGACCAGATCCCCCTCCTTTAGTGTGTGCTCCCTCAAGCTATGCCAAACTACATTACCCTCCTTCCTGACCTCGATTACCTCGAACTCATCGTCTCCCTTAATCAACTTACCTGTATCGCTAGGGAGACCCCCACCTAACGGATAGAAGGCTGTCCTATTGAGGATCACCCTGTTCCCGTTGACAGAGAGGACACCAGCTTCAAACTCCTTAAGGTAGCAATCTTCCATGTAAAGAAGCTCTATCCCCAAGGCAGGCACCACCCCACTACTCATCAGCCTTATTTTAACTTTCCTTAGGGTGACGATGTTCCAGAAAGTTATTTTAATTAGGTGAGGTCGATGAGCTCAATGAGGTGCAAAAGCCTAGTCTTGATCTCAGCTCTTGTCTTATTCATTAGCTTACCTCAGGCCTCATCCCAGCCCAATTGGGACATATCAATATTGAGAGTGACTTTATTTCCACCGGACGCTGAGGTGCAGCAGGGGCAACCCTTACTCATCACTATATATATCGGTAATAACGAACTAGCTCAGTTCTCAGGCACAGTCACGGTAAGCCTTTACGTCGACGGATTTTTAGCGTCCAAAGAGAACTGGCAGATCGGTAACCTCTCCGCGGGATCCGTTCCCATACCATCAGGGGGCTACAGGACTGTAGTTACTAGCTTAGATACGTCGAAGCTGACGGTGGGGGTTCACGAGCTCACAATCGAGGTGAGTCCAAAGGATTACACAGACCCGAGGATTAGTGATAACCGCTACTCCTTGAACTTCGTCTTAGTCCCTCTAGTGAACCCCTTCATAGAGCTGGAGGGCGAGCTAGTTCAGGGGAGGGAGTATGAGGTGAACGTTCACGTACCTAACCCAAGGAGCGAGCCCTTAGAGAGAGTTAAGGTGAGGTTATTCGTGAATGGGAGTGAGGCTGGGATGAATGAGATATACGTCCCTCCGAAGTCGATCTCAGCATCTAAATTCTACTATAAGCCTGTGTCATCCGGAACACTACAGATAGAGGCTTTACTGCTTGAAGATAATCAGCTGATGAGTAAAGCCTCTATTAGCGTGATCGTAAGGCCTTCATGTGACTTAGGAGTAGCTGGGATCCAGATGAGTGAGAGAATATTTGCGGGAGAGCCCGTCTCCGGGAAGCTGAGGGTCTACAACAAGGGGCTCTCTCAGACCAGAGCGAACCTCACGATAGCTTTAGATGGGGAGGTATTGGAGACTAAAGTGCTTGACTTCCTAGATCCGGGGAGTGAGAGCGAGTTGGATTTCGCCCTAGGGGCGAAGCCTTTAAGCATAGGACCTCACGTTATCACAGCTAGGATAGATCCAATGGATGCTGCTGACCTTAACCCAGTTGATAACGAGTTCTCAGTCAGCTTCAGGGCGATACCAGTCCCTATCTCGATCTCAACTAGGGTCTTAGGCAAGGATGTTGATGTTAACCTGACCAACCTCGCTGATGTGATCGCGAACTTGGAGGTCTCCGTGGTGAGTAATGGGAGCGAGGTTAGGAGGGTGAGCCTTACTCTAGGAGCCGGAAGCAGCGAGCCCATTAGGATAAGGGAGTTAGAGCCAGGGAACTACACGATCATCATATACAGCCATGGCGTAGCTATCGCATCAGCAGAGGTAAGCGTAGAGGGAGGTTTCACGCTTGAAAAGATTTCCCCTCTCTGGTCGGTAGCAGCGGTCCCGATAGTAGGTGCTCTAGTGTATTACGTAATTTACGTGAGAAGGAGAAGGAAGAAGTGGCCCTCCTGATCGGAAGCGGTCTCTGAGCTTCAGTAACTATAGCTAGGAACTCAAGTGAGACCGAAGGCTACTCCCAATTATTTTTGTGAAATTTTTAATTAAATACCAAAAATGCGTCAAGTATTAATACTATAAGAGCTCTTACTTCTGATGAGCACCCGCATACTCCTACCCGTCCTCCTGATGATAACTCTAGTCCCTACATTCACTATCGAAGCTCAGAACCCGTTCTCTCGGTTTGAAGAATCCATAAAAGGGCTTACGGACGCTGTGATAGAGCTACTTAACTTACTGAAGTCCTCCGCCCTTACCATCGGAAGGGTGATGGCTGGTACACTGATAGCTCTAGGCGTCGTGCTGTGGGGGAGCGATGTATTCAGCTACAGGGGGAAGAAGCTCATACTAGCTGGGCTCATCCTTATAATAGTCATGGAGATGATAGCTAGTTAGAGTCGCAGAAAATCAACTCGCTTCCGAGGGTTCCTACACTTAAGGACTCTGAGCGATCAAGACGAATCACTAGGTAGACTCGATCGCCTGAGTTAAATCAGTAGCGTCGTGAGGTGCTATGCGTAAAGGTTATCTTGACTTAGAGCGTGAGGGATCAGGATAGTGCATGAAAAGGATAGGATTCATCCAGACAAATCCGGAATTCGGTATGGTTGAAAATAACGTGAATAGAGCAATAGAACTTGCTTCAAAAGTTGAAGCAGACTTGTTAGTCTTTCCGGAACTCTTCAACACAGGCTATCTTTTCCTCTCTAGGGAGGAGGTGGTGAAGTTCTCCGAGAGTGTGGATGGCTTCACGGTGAGGAGGATAAGTGAGTTCTCAGCTGAGCACTCGACCGCAGTAGTCGCTGGTTTCGCTGAGAGGGAGGGCGATAAGGTCTATAACTCAGCTGTAGCTATAGATGAGAACGGGGACGTGAGAGGAGTCTATAGAAAGACGCATCTCTTCTTCGAGGAGAAGCTGCTGTTCGACCCCGGAGACACCGGCTTCAAGGTCTTCGAGTTAGCCGGGATGAGGGTCGGTGTTATGATATGCTTCGATTGGGTCTTCCCCGAGTCCGCTAGGACCTTAGCCCTATTAGGGGCGCAGGTGATAGCCCACCCCTCATGCTTAGTGATGCCTTACGCACCGAGGGCTGACCCAGTTAGGGCGTTCGAGAACAGAGTGTTCATTGTTCTAGCTGACAGGAGCGGTGTTGAGGAGAGGGGAGGGAAGAGGTTAAAGTACTACGGGATGAGTTTGATAGCTGACCCTAAGATGAGGTTACTGGCTCAAGCCCCTGAGGAAGGTGAGTACGTAGCTGCGATCGAAGTTGATCCCAGTTTAGCTGACAACAAGAGAATCAATGATTTGAACGATATATTCCTGGATAGGAGGCCGGAGTTCTATGAGAGGATATGCTAGAGCCCTTCTGACGCTAATCTTAGCTTCGCTACTGCTTCCGCTCAACGTATCATCTGCTGATTCCCTCAAGATCTACGCTACGGTGGATTGCTACATCACTAACTGGTCACCCAACGCTAACTCACACGGAGAGGTTCTGAAGGTCATGAGGGGTAAGGTAAGAGATCGCTACAACGAATCCAGAGCCATAATGAGCTTCGACCTCGCGGAGCTCGCTAGGGTACCTCAGGGCTCTAAGGTGGAGGAAGCGAGTTTGATAATAAAGGTAATCAACCACTCTAACATCAAGGTAGAGGTCTGGGAACTAGCTAAAGAGCCCGATATACTCTCGGTGAGCTGGTTGATGGCTAGCTCGGGGAAAGAATGGCTGACGCCGGGAGGAGACCTACTGAGGAAGGTCGGTGAGGCGAAAACTAGCTCCGGCGAATTGAAGATAGATATCAGGGATTACATTCAAGCTCTAGTGAATGCTGAAACCAACACTTCAGGCTGGTTCATCCTAAGGATCGCGGAGGGCGAAGAGGGTTACTTGCACTTCTACTCTGAGCTATCTGCTAACAAGCCGAGGATTGAGGTGAGCTATAGACCTGCTTCCTTAGAACTAGCCCTCGAGTCCAGTGAGGTGAAAGTATCTCAAGGGAGCTCAACTCTCCTGAAGGTTTATATCAATGGGTACTTAGGGTCCGCAGTCTACCTGAGAGTTAAAGCTCCTGACTTCCTTAATTTCACGATTTCCCCGGAGCAGGGCTACCCATCCTTCGTTAGTACGCTCAACCTAACAGTTCCTGAGTACGCGCCCGGCGGTGCTTACGCGGTGACCATAGTGGCAGTGGGGGCTTTGAACAGAAGCGTTACCCTCAAGCTAACCGTACTGGAGAGGAGGGGATTCGCTGTAACAGGCCCGAAGGAAGTCAAGCTGAGAGGAGGGTTCACCGAAGTCCTGAAGCTGAGAGTATTCCCTACTGGAAACTTCAGCGGGGAGGTAGCTGCTTCGCTACTCGAAGCACCTGACTGGTTGAACGTGAGGCTTGATCCCTCGAAAGGGAGACCTCCCTTCAATCTCACTATGGTGCTGAAACCCCTGCCTGAGATTAACGCATCAGGCAAAGTGAAGATCCTTCTTAAGGGACAGTTCAGTAGGTCCTATGAAGTGACGCTCAACGTCAGGGCCAGAAAAGTAGCTATCTATAGCAATGAGATAGACTGGAGCCTCTCTAAGGAGCTAATAAAATCCTACTCTAATGCATCAGGGCTAGTAGTTCGTAGAGTAAGTAACAATAGTCTCTTCCCAAGTTATGACCTAATCATAGTGCTAGGAGGCCATAAGGCCCCTACTGATAACTACATGCCAACTAATATAGCTTCTAAGTTCTTAAATGGAACTGAAAGGGATTCTCTTGAGAAAGGTGGTAGCTTAGTGGCCGTCAAGATCGAAGGGGAGACCTTCATAGTGATAGTAGCGGGGAAGACCAGGAAGGAGACAGCAACCCTACTCTCATCAGACCCCGATGCAGATGGGCTCCCCTTGATAGCTGAGCTCATTACGGAGGACCCTCGCGAGTTAGTGAGACCCTAGAAATCATGAAGAATCAACCTAGAGTTTCCTCTTTTTAAAGGAGGGTTGCACCTCTAACTATGCCCTTGAGGTTACCCAAGCCGGGATTGAGGAACATAGATGGGCACTTGCTCTACTTAGAGCATGCTGGACCGCACATGGCGACTCTTCAGATAGTGAACGAAGTGCTCTCCTCAGAATTAACCCCGGCAGGGCAGTTAGTTGAGACAGTAGAGCTAGAGCTCTTTGGAAAATCCCTCTTTATCGAGCACATAATAATGATCACAACATATGATGAGTTTATCTACCACGAGTCCCTAGTTCACCCTGCTCTTATCTCACTGGAGAGACCTGAGAGTGTACTGATAATAGGAGGGGGCGATGGAGGTGCTCTGAGGGAGGTCTTGAAGCACCCTATAGGGGAAGTCACGATGGTCGAGCTGGACAGGTCTGTGATTGAGATGGTCAAGAGGAACGTACCAGAGGTCCCGGAGGACTCCTTAGACGATGAGAGACTTAAGCTCGTGATAGGAGACGGAAGGAAGTATGTTGAGAGCTGCGAGGAAAGGTACGATGCTATCATATTGGATGTGACGGACCCCTACGACCAAGCCGTGAGGCTTTACACTAAGGAGTTTTACTCCAAGGTTAGGAGGTTGTTGAAGGACGGAGGTCTCATGGTGACTCACAGTGAGGGTGTTCATGTGAACAGACTGACCTTCCAGAGGATATATAGAGCGATAAGGGAGGTGTTCCGAAAACACGCAGTAGCTAAAGCTTACGTACCTTCCTTCAGTGATGAGTGGTCCTTCTCCTTTGGTTCAGACTACATCATACCTCAAGAGCTCGATAGAAGCACCTTGGAGAGGAGGTTCGAGGAGAGGTTGAAGGGAAAGACTAAGTTCTACCTCCCTGAGGTACACTACGCGCTCTTCAGCTTACCAGCGTACTTGAGGGAAGCTTTGGAGGAGGAAGTACCTCCCAGTACGGATGAGAACCCAGCTGAGATATATGAAGAATGATCATTTAGCGTAAAGCAATTTATAAGCTTCCTCAGGGTTGATCTCCTCTAACCACCTTTTTATCTTCTCTCTAATCTTCCTGAAATCCCTAGACCTTAAATCCGCTAGGAAGTTCCTCAAGCAGTCCTCGAAGTAGGGATTCTGAGTAATCAGTTCTTGGCTCAGGTCCTCCCCCTGAGTTAGAGTTGCCATAGCTACCCTCAGGAACCAGGAAATTGTCGTAGTACTGGCTGAACTGAGAACCTCAGCGTACGCGTCTGACGAGGAGAGGAAGGCGTTTGCAATTAGGTGTATCAGCCCGAGCCAAGCCATAGCTCTATCGTGATCTTCTAAGCTCATAGGGATCAGTTTGAAAGGGAAGAGGGAGGATAGATAGGAAGTCTCCTCCTCTAAGTCCGTGACCTCGATGACAACAGCCCTGCCGAAACTGAGCTCCCTCAATCCCGGACCGAAGAGGGGATGGAAGGAGATCCCTAGGATGCCCTTGGGCTTGAGCTTCCTCATAGCTCCTATTACAGGACTCTTAACGGAACTTATCTCCATGATGGTGCTACTACCCCTCATCTCCCTACTGAGGACTTCTAAGACCGATGCTACTTTCGATATAGGGACGCAGACTAAGGCTGAATCGAATTTACTCAATCCCTTAAGCTCCCATTGAGGTTTGATATTCGGCTTCTTACTGAGTTCCTCCACCTTACCCCTATCTACATCGTGGACTGAGACGCAATACCTCTCGCTCAGATACCTCGAGAAGAGGGAGCCCATGGCTCCTGCTCCTACTACTAGGATCTCCAAGAGAGGAGGGCCTCCTTCAGGAGCTTCAAACCTTGTTCAGCACCCTCGCTAGCGAAAGTAACTCTTATCCATTCTTTAAAAGGTCCGAATCCTGATCCAGGAGCTATGGCTATCCCTTTCTCCTCAAGGACGCGTGAAGCGAACTCCATTGAATCAAAACCATCTATATCAACTCGAGGAAATATGTAAAGCCCTCCTTGAGGCTTCTCATACTCTAAAGGTGCTCCCGAGAGATCATTCAAGGCCCTCCTTAAGTAAGCCCTGAGGACCTCCTTGACCTCGTTGACATAACTCTCTCCCCTCTCTAAAGCTACAGCAGAGGCCTCCTGAATGAACTCCGGAACGTTACTTATAGTAAGGCTCATGTAGTTAGAGAGAGCTGATATCATGCTCTCACTCGCGTTTATGTAACCTACCCTGAAACCGGTCATCCCGAAAGCTTTAGAGAGTGTGTTCACGCTTAATGACCTCTCATAGGCCTTGGTCGGAGGGAATCTGTCAACGAGTGATATCTCAGCGTAAGCATCATCGCTTATCAGTAGGGCGTCGTTCTCATTGAGGAAGTCAGCGAGCTCCTCTAACTCACTCCTCCTCCAGACCTTCCCATCCGGGTTGTTAGGAGAGCACACTATGAAGGCCCTGATCCCTCTGAGCTTCCAGAGGTCATCTAAGGAAGTTACTTCGATGAACTCGAGTCCGAGGTTGGAGGCCATACCCCTGTAAGCTGGCCAAGCTGGGATCATAACCCCTACTCTATCCCCTGGCTTCAAAAAGCAAGCCAAGATAGAGTATATAGCGAACTTAGATCCCGGGGTCACGATCACGTTCTCCGGCTTGCTATCAATACCATCCCTTCTCTTGATCCACTCGCTAGCAGCTTTTCTGAACCTATCGGAACCCAGCGAGGTACCGTACCTTGTCCTTCCCTCCTCAACAGCTTTGATCATCTCATCGAGGACCCAGCTAGGGAAGGACCAAGGAGGCTCTCCGACTTCCAAGTGGTATATCTTGACACCTCCTTTCTCAAGACGCTTCGCCTTCCTGAAAACCTCTAAATGGGGACCAGCATCTCCTCCCTCAGGTATCTGAGCTCTTATCGATGCAGCTATTATGAAGCTGAAGAGCCTACTGCAGTTCCAATCGTCAAGTCCCTTCTCCTTGCACCTCTCCTTAACCTCTTTCCAGAGCTCCTGTTCGACTCTAAGGTCCCTTAGAGGAGCACCGTCCTCCCTCTTGATCTTGCCTATCTCCTCAACAAGCCTCAGTCTCTCGGAGTAGAGATCAATCAGCTTGAGGGTGATCTCCCTCACCCTCTCCCTCAGCTCCTCCATATAATCACCTCAGGACCCTAGGGACCAGACCATACCTGATCGCGTGGTCAGCCAGCGTGAACGCGAGCATACTCTCGACCACCACCACAGCCCTAGGGACTATGCATGGATCGTGTCTACCTTTAATCTTTATCCTCACATCTCTCAGTAGTTCCAAATCGACCGAATCCTGGGGCTTAGCTATTGAGGGTGTCGGCTTGAACGCCACCCTTAGCACCAGAGGCTCGCCCGTCGTGATGCCTCCTATAACCCCTCCGTGATCGTTTTTGACGTACTTCACCTTCCCATCGATCACTCTCATAGGATCGTTGTGCTCAGAGCCCCTCATAGCAGTAGCCCTGAAGCCTGAACCGAACTCGACTCCCTTGACACCTGGAATTGAGAACATCGCTTTAGCCACGTCTCCCTCGATCGTATCGAAGATAGGCTCGCCCAATCCCGGAGGGACGTTCAGGGCGACAGCCTCCACTATCCCTCCAACGCTGTCCCCATCCCTCATGGCATCCTCGACGGCCCTAGTCATCCTATGGTAGCTCTCCTCGTTGGGAGCTCTCATGGGGTTGAGGTACCTGTAACTCTTGGCTTCCTCGAGCGTGAAATCTCTAGCCCTCTCCCCCCCTATCTCCAGGGAGTAAGCGATTATCTCGACGCCCAGCCTCTCCAGGATCCTCATGGCTACAGCCCCTCCCATGCACATGGAGACGGTCATCCTGCCCGAGAACCTCCCACCCCCTCTGTAGTCACCGTAACCCCCGTACTTCACGGTAGCCACGTAGTCGGCGTGACCGGGCCGGGGTATCCTTCTGAACTCCTCGTAGTACGAGGAATCCACGTCCAGGTTCCTGACGATCATGCAAATAGGGGCCCCCGTGGTGTACCCCTTGAAGACCCCGCTCAGTACCTCGACCCTATCCTCCTCAGCCCTCTGGCTCGAGAGGTGAGACTGAGCCGGCTTCCTCAGATCCAGGATCCTCTGCAAGTAATCCTCACTCAGCTGTAGACCCGCGGGAACTCCCTCAACCACGACCCCTACGACCTCACCGTGACTCTCCCCGAAGGATATTAGCCTGAGCTCTCTCCCGAACACGTCCCCTCCCATGACAAGCACCTACGGGCTGAAGGGTCTCACCCTCAGGAAGTCGACCTCCGAAGCGCCGAGACGAAGCGAGATTCTAGCGCCGACCACGGGAGAGGGCGTGTAGAAGGTGAAGGAGTGGATAGATACATCATCCGATCTGATAACGGGCAAGTCGAGCGATGAGCTCAACTCACTCTCAGTCAATCTGACACCGGTTAACTCACCGATCCTTCTCGGGTTGGCTTGAACACCCCCTATCTCGACCTTGCTTCCGGGATAGAGCTGAGCCTCCAAACTCAACCCTCCCGCTTCGCTCTCGCCCTCGTTTTTGACCTTTACGATCAGTGTGACCAAGTGACCTGAGCTCAGTTTCCTAGAGACGAAGAGGTAATCATAGATCAAGGGGACTGGTGCACCCTCGTCACTCACCAGGAAAAT
>JAVQRZ010000191.1:0-2325 GCA_033582115.1 Candidatus Korarchaeum sp.
TTGAGCCAGGCTATTGCTTTAACGTCAGTCACAGCGCAAAGCCCCCCTATAGAGTACACAGTCTCGTACTCAAGTTCCACCTCGCTACCAGCGTACCTGCCCTCCTTGACCTTACTGTACCTACCGCAAGGGGTCGGGCAACCGAAACAAGCCTTCGGGTGTATGAAGATCTCCCTCTTTATAGCATCCCAAGCTATGTTCTCCCAGTTATCAACAGAACCTTTAGACCAGTAGTAGCTCGGGAAGAAGCCCCAGAGGTTAGCTAGCTCAACTCCTCCTGTGGTACCCTTCTCAAAGTAAGCCTTGAGCTCCTGCTTAGCTCTAGGCACTATGACCTCAGCTGAGAACTTCCTCACCCCCTCAGGATCAGCTGCGTCCCACTTCTGCGTATCGTACTCAACAACTATTGCCTTAAGTCTCTTTGATCCCATTACTGCTCCTCCGCCAGTCCTGCCGCCTTGTCTCCACTTCTCATTGCCTATAGCTGCAAACTTGACCAGATTCTCACCAGCAGGCCCTATAGAAGCTACTGAGCACCTTCCATGTTCTCTCTTCAGCTCCTCCTCAGTCTCATATATGTCCCTCCCCCACAAACCGCTAGCATCCTTGAAGTCGACACCGTTCTCGCTCAGGACTAGGTAAGTAGGCCTCTCGGCTCTCTTCATTATGACCAGAGCGGTCGTCCCGACCCACCTAGTGGCTGCCCCTAGAGTACCCCCTATCACAGACTCCCCTATTATCCCTGTCTGCGGTGACTTGAAGACGAAAGTCCCCTTCCCTGAGTAAGGTACTGCGGTTCCTGTGAAAGGGCCTATTGCGAAGATCAGCGGGTTCTCAGGTCCTAATGGATCAGTATTAGCATCTGTCATATCGTAGAGGATCTTGGCTCCTAATCCCTTACCCCCTATGAAGTTCCAAGCTAACTCGTCTGGAACAGACTCGCTTCTGACCTTCCTCTCATGAAGATCAACCCAGTGGATGAGACCGTATCCCCTCATACGGATCGGGTCTTAACGAAAGGTAATTATATAAACTTTAAGTAACCTCCCATCTATCTTGGATGCAGAACTACCACAATTGTCAAGGGATAAACTCATTATAAGCAAGCCCTATCGATTTTTATACACGAGTCAAGTGCGTACCTAATGTGTGTAGAGTAATTGTAAAAGAAGTCATGATAACTTCATAATTGTAATTTATAATAATAATTATTTATGACATTTAGAGAAGAATTTTCTTCTGTTTCTCTACCTTCTAAATTGATTCGCATCTAGTCTCTCGATTTAGTCAATCTGATTAGTTTTATCACTCTGATTGCTGAAAGGCTCCATCAAGGTATCGATTGGTAGTGAAGATCCCTGTAGCAACCGATTATCCATTAAAAAATTATAATTAATAGGGAAATTCACGAAAGGAGTGATTATATCTAAACCTACTAAGTGAAGCTCCCGCGGTAAGTTATGTTGAAAAAGATCGTATCCTCAGATCTACTCAATTAGCTGATCTGATCTTCCCCTGCCCGAAGGGTGAAAACTCCCCGGAGTTGTCCACAGGATTGTAGCTTACATATTCACCACTATCACCTCATAGTTAGCGGATGCGATGCTCATTCGCTTGTCCAGTGGTAAGTTGAGGCTAGATCCCCGGTGCATTACCCTTTCAGTAAGTATTGCCCCAATTCACGCTTCCTAGGGCTCCGGGGTATTAGCATATGTGTAGGGACACTTATACAAACCCAAATCACAAGCACACCCGGACTATCAACGGGATCAAGTCGTAAGTTCTGCTCCGTTATGAAGGGTGGGGCTTGCTGATCCCACCGAGCAGGTGCCAAGGATCCAATCTATATAGTCTATATAATTGTATTTTCTCTATTGAGATAATGCTTATAAATTTATAATTTTAACAATACTCCTTGCAATATTCCAGGAGGAAGGTAGCTGAGAGTATGCTATCGATCTCACCCAAGCGGCGATTCAAAGGATCTCTGCTGCCGAAGTACGATAAGGGCTTCTTTCTCTCACTTATGCCCTTCGCCTCGATAGTCTTCTCGATCTTTATAGCTCTCACGTATGTGGTCTTATCCGTATCATATCCTTCTATTTCTAAATTCGGCTTGAAGCTCTTCACAGAGAACTTCTGGAGACCTTCAGAGGCAGGAGAGGAATTCGTGAGCTACGGACTCTTAGCCCCACTCTATGGAACCTTAGTGACCTCCACGATAGCTGCAGCCATAGCATTACCTCTCTCACTATCAACAGTCTACATGATCGAGGAGCTAGCTCACTCCAAGGTGAGGGAAGTGTTTTCAACGCTGATAGACCT
>JAVQRZ010000192.1:0-4646 GCA_033582115.1 Candidatus Korarchaeum sp.
AAGAGCTTCAAGTATTACTTTGTATCTACGCAGAGTACCGATTGAGTTGAGTTCAGCACGTGTTCGCCATGGCTAGGAGAGAGGATGGTCGTGTAGGTGTCGTCTTTGATGATAATTGCTTGTTCCGTGGCGATAAGGGTGATGAGATCAGGCGTAGGGTTGTTGAAACTGATCTGGTTGAATGCATTCTGCTGTTGCCCGAAAAGCTCTTCCATAATGCTGGTGCCCCGATGCGATAACCGTTTTTCGAAGGGTAAGCCTGCTGATCGTAAGGGTAAAATCCTGTTCATTGATGCTTCAAAAGGGTAGGTTAAGCATCCTACGGTTAGAGAGCTGAATAACCTATTGAATGAGAATATTAAGCGTGATTTGATGGGTCTGCTTCTTACTTGGAAAGTTGAGACTCCTGATAGCCATAGGACCATTCGAATAATCAACTGACTCATAGCGATCGGGGACATCCAAGCTTATCGAACCGGTGCTCCAATTCCTAGCGAAGTTAGATGGTACTTGAGGGATCAATAAGGCGTTCTTCATTGATAACGACTAGATTATATTGAATACCTCCCTATCATCGATCTCCAGATTCCTCTCCCGAGATTTCGCTATCGCTTCAGCTTTATTCAGACTCTCCGAAGGGGGCTACTAAGACGTTGTAGTTACATCCTAACTGACTGAAGCGATGGGTATGCGGGCCCTACCCTGCGCCGACAGGGTGTGCTGCATCTGCGCCCTTGTGACTGCTGAGAGAAGTACTCATTGTACAGGTACGGGACCTCTTTATTGAGGATGATTAGAGTGCTCTCGCACCGATAGGGACGAAAGCACGATCAGGGCTTCGTCAGAAGATTTTAGCAACGCGTTATAATTTAACCTGAAGCTCCAAAAATCTTAAATATTTTAATAAATATATAGTATAAAGCAAAATATATTAATGTAATTTTAAAGGACCTTCACCGTACCTTTTTAAGCGAGTGAGCTCAAGTCAAGGGGGCCCGTGGCTCAGACTGGTTAGAGCGCCCGGCTGATAACCGGGAGGTCGGGGGTTCGAATCCCCCCGGGCCCATAGGTGGTGAAGATGAGAAAGCTCCTACTAGACTCCTCCTTCCTCCTAGGACTGACTGAATTCTCGATAAGCATGGAAGACCTCCTCTCACTCTACCCCAAGGCCGAGCTTCTCACTACAGCTTCAGTAGTCAGTGAGCTCTCTAGCCTAGCTGACAGGAGGGCTAGAGTAGCTCTAGAGGTGCTGAGGAGATATGAAGTCAGGGTACTGAGTTACTTAAGTGATGCTGATAGCGATCTGCTGATGGCAGCTAAGGAGTTAGGTTGTACAGTAGCTACGCTCGACCTGGAGCTCAGGAGGAGGCTCTTAGAGGATGGAGTGGCTGTTGTATACCTGAGGGCTGGTAAGAAGCTGGTTTTGGATGAGCCTTCTAAACTAGCTGAGGAGAGCTAACTGAGTGAAAGATTTTAAATGCTCCACTCAAGGAGCCTTGCTACCGCTAGGTGATACCCTTGTTCTACGAGGTGGAGCTTAGTGATGTGGGTTACGTGAGACCTGCTGAACTAGGGAAGGACGTGAAGGAGGTGCTGAGGGAACAGTTCAAAGCTAAGTACGTAGGTAGGTTTGTGAAGGAAGCTGGCTTGATACTTGAAGTACTCGAGGTCACTGAGATCGGCTACGGCACCTCAATAATAGGGAGCCCGAGCATATACCTGAGGGCTAAGTTCAAAGCCCTCAGCTACATGCCCCTGAAGGACGAGGTGATAGAGGGAGAGATAGAGAACGTAGTTGACTACGGTATATTCGTGACAGCAGGTCCTATAAATGGCTTCGTCCACATCTCCCAGCTAGGGGATGATGTCTTCGTTCACAGGGGAGGAGTGATACAGGGGAGGAAGCTGAAGGTGACGCTGAGGTCTGGAGACGTGGTTAGGGCTAGGGTCACTGCTGTGAGTAAACCAGATCCATCAGCTCCGCTGAGGAACGAGCCCGTGATAAAAGTAGCTTTAACGATGAGGCAGCCTAGACTGGGGAAGCTGGAGGTGGTTGAGTGAGGTACAAGGCATGTAGGAACTTGTAAGGCTTTAGCTGAGGACAAGGAGGATAGGTGTCCCCTCTGCGGCTCTGAAGACTTCACCTACAACTGGGAAGGGATCGTAGCTGTAGTCGATCCGTTCAGATCCCAGATAGCCAAGACCCTGGGCTACGAGAAGGCTGGGGTGTATGCCCTCAAGGTCTACTGACAGCTAAACTTAAAAAGCCCTCTCGATCAGGTCAGGAGGTGTGGGAATGGAGCTGGAGCTAGTGAGGAAGAGGGAGAATCCGCTGCTCAAGAGGGACGAACTGGTGTTCAGAGTGAGGTTCAAGGGAGGTACTCCATCTAGGAAGGAGATAAGGGAGTTTATAGCGAGACAAATAGGCAAGTCCCCTGCTAATATCTTCATAAGGAAGGTATCGACTGAATACGGGAAGGAGGAAGCTCTAGTCATAGCTATGGCTTACCACAGTAGGGCTATGGCCTTGATGATAGAACCTAAACACCTAATCAGGAGAAACGAAGGTGAGGGGGTGGCTTCTTTGAAGCACAAACCTGTGCAAGTCTGGAGGTACTACTCAGTGGAAGGAGGCGAGCTCGTGAGGAAGAGGAGGCAGTGCCCTAGGTGTGGCCGCTTCATGGCTGACCACAAGGACAGGTACTCCTGTGGAGGATGCGGCTACACTGAGTTCAAGAGCAAGAAGTAGTGAGTTTTTATTTAACTAGCTCAATTCTAAATTATGCCCATAGTATTAGTCTACGTCTGGGAGGGTTTCTCGAGTGAAGCGAAGAGGAAGGTGATAGAAGGGGTAACTAAGGTGTTCGTAGACCTGAGCATCCCCCCTGAAGCTGTTGAAGTAGTGATAAATGAGGTGCCGATGGACAACTGGGGTGTAGCCGGCCAGCAGGCTAGTGAGAGGTTCAAGGGGGTCAAGATACCCTAGATAGTATAGCCTCAGGGACTTTATCATTCCAAGCTTCCACGCTTAAATTCGACTTCTACTACAAACTGAAGCTCTTTTGAAGGTACGAGTTAACTTGCTGGTTTTCCAGTATGAACCCACATTTGACAAATTTATCTGAAGCTTCGGGATCTATGCTTTTCGTAGAGGTATTTTCGCAAATTTTCCTGATCATCAAAATACCATTGATGATCCTTCTCCTGACAACATCTCTGGATCTTTCACCTTTCTCTTAACAACTTAACTTATTTAACTTTTTACAATCATAGGGTTATCCAGACGACAATTATGAGCCGCCCGACTCTTGAAAGGAGTGTCTCCGAGGTGACGCTAAGTTCGTTTTCGATGATATTCTCTTCATAAAAAAATGAACTTATCGGCATTTCTTCTTAAGGGATTATCTTTCTGGAGACATGAGTGTTTCCCATGATGCTGTTTTCAAACGGGTCTTTCGTCACAGAGATTACCGCTTTCTTACGAAATAAAATTTCCATCACAGTGACAACCCCTCCTCTACTTCCAAATACCTTCCTGACTCCAGGATGATGCGTGATACTTTCTGTATAAGAAATACTGAATTATAAAAATATTACTATAAAATTATTTATAAGAATATTTCTTTAAAAAATTTGGATAAATCTAAAATATTTTCCTATTATATTTAAAGATTTTCGTAGGGCCTCTGAACTAAAAGCTTCGGAGTGAGGGATGTCACTTGCTCGTGGACCTTAAACTTACAAATAAAAACATTTTAGTCGTTGGGGGAGGAAGGAATAGCTATAAAAAAGTTATAAAGTTTCTGGAGGAGGGATCCAGAATCACTGTTTGCAGTAAGTCCTTTTCAAAAGGATTCAAAAAGCTCAGCGCTGAGGGTAAGATCTCCCTTATCAAGGCCGATGTTAAGGATGCGGGACAATTTATTACCAATTTAAATCCCAAACCAGATATACTAGTAGCCGCTACAAACGATCAGACCCTTAATGCAGAACTGGCAGTTAGAGCTAAAGCTACCGGCTGTATAGTTTACGTCATAGATAATCCGTCTATAAGCGATTTCTCACTCCCCGCAGTGGCTAAAATCGGCGATGTAAGAGTAGCTATATCCACGGGAGGCAGAAGTCCGGCTGTCGCGAGAGCTCTCAGGATTAGGATCGAGAAGATGGTTAAACCCGAAGATCTACTTCAAATACAACTACAGTATCAAATTAGGGATATCTTAAAAAAACAAGTTGCAGATTACAAAACAAGAAGACAGATCGTATACTCTATACTCAGAGACATGCATATAAAAGAACTTCTGAAATTAGGAAAGCTCGAGGAGGCTCTTTCAGAAGCATTTAAAATAATTGAAGCTCACATTTCATAGGTGATCCTATGCGCGGCTTTCCACTTATCAGAATGAGACGGCTTAGAAAAACTCCCGCATTGAGAAGCATGAACTTCAAAGCTAGAGTATATCCAAGTGATCTCATTTACCCGATTTTTGTTGATGAAAGTGCCAATTCACCCATTCCAATAAGATCAATGCCTGATTATTATCGATTACCACTAAAGTCCCTAGTAGAGGAAGCCGAAAAGACTTTAGAATTAGGTATTAAAGCCATCCTTCTTTTTGGTATCCCATCGTACAAAGATGAAGTTG
>JAVQRZ010000193.1:0-2892 GCA_033582115.1 Candidatus Korarchaeum sp.
GGAGGGAAGGAGTTTCTTCCTATACACAGGGAGAGGTCCCTCAGGCCCCATGCACATAGGTCACATAATACCATTCTACATGACCTCCTGGTTTCAAGAGAAGTTCAACGTTAACCTCTACGTACAGGTGACCGATGATGAGAAGTTCATAATACACCCTGAGTTCGAGTTCGAGGACACGAAGAGGTGGGCTATGCAGAACATCTTAGATATAGCTGCCGTCGGCTTCGACCCTGAGAGGACCTTCGTGTTCCAGAACAGCGAGTACACTAAGATATACGAGATAGCGATACCTATAGCTAAGAAGATAACCTTCTCAACGGCTAGGGCTGTCTTCGGGTTCAATGAGAGCAGCAAGATAGGGATAATATTTTATCCGGCGATACAAGCAGCCCCTACGTTCTTCGAGAGGAGGAGGTGCTTGATACCTGCAGCTATAGATCAAGATCCATACTGGCGTATACAGAGGGACATAGCTGAGGGCTTAGGTTACTTCAAGACGGCAGCCATACACGGTAAGTTCGTCCCCCCGCTCACAGGCATGTCCGGGAAGATGAGCGCAAGCATGCCTGAGACAGCTGTCTACTTAACAGACGACCCTGAGACGGTGAGGACTAAAGTTTGGAAATACGCTCTCACAGGAGGCCAGCCGACCGTTCAGGATCAGAGGGAGAAGGGAGGGAACCCTGATGTTTGCGTGGTTTTCAAGTGGCTCGAGATATTCTTCGAACCTGATGATAGAAAGCTGAGGGAGAGATACGAGGACTGCATGTCTGGAGCTCTACTCTGCGGCGAGTGCAAAGAGTATCTAGCTTCCAAAGTTTCTTCTTTCCTGAGGGAGCACTCCGAGAGGAGGAAGAAAGCAGAACCTCTAGTCGAGAAGATGAAGTACACCGGGAGGCTGGCGAGCGAGATGTGGGAGCTACACGTACCCGAGACCCTCAGAAGAGGGTGGCGTCGGTAAAACTGTAACAGCATCATACTTCTTGAAGCAGAGGAAGAGAGCAATAATCGCCTCAAAAAATTCGTGCATAAGGGAATATGAGGGGAGGGAATTCGGAAGATAAGTGAGAACATATACGCAGTAGAGTTCGGTATAGGGGGGATATGTGAGTTCACGTAGTTAGAGGAAAGTGGTGAGTAATATTTAATTATATTTAACTTATTCCTTAAAAATTACTTCTCTATATGAGAATGACAAAAAATATTGAAAAACAACTACCATTGAGAGTAAAGCATAAATTTCACTCACAGTAAGAATAACTCAAGACGGCAGATATAAAAAGATTTAACTTTATTTTCGCTTCATTCCCTCAAAGAAATAGTTATATTTTAACTTTTTTGATGGAGGATCCTGGGGCGTTATGCCTGCAGCGACCTTCGATGTGTGGTCGACTCTATTGAACCTGAACACCTTCTACGAGTTAGCAGCTAAGGAACTTTCATCATTAACAGGCATGACTACTGAGGACTGCTTGAAGTGGATATATGAAAGCCACTCTATCGTCAAGGAGGCATTGAGGAAGGGTGAGGTAGATGAGGGGAAGGTGATCGAGAGCTCCACGAGTATCGCAGTTAGGATGACGAGACCTAGGTTCAGCTACGATGAAATATACTCAGCGTTCGCTAGAGCGGCTAATAGAGTCTCAGATAACGAGATAGTGTTAGAAGGGGCTAAAGAGGTAATTCAAGTCCTCAAAAGCAAGAACTACAAGCTCGCTACAGTAGGTAACGTGATCTTCTGGCCGGGGTACTTGAACAGAGTGATCTTGGATAAAGCCGATCTATCTGACTACTTCGACGTCCAAGTCTACGCTGATGAAGTAGGGTGCCTCAAGCCAAATCCTAAGATCTTCAGGATCGCTTTAGATAAGCTGGGCTCCTCCTCAGCTAGTTCAGTGCATGTTGGCGATAGCATCGGGGAGGACCTCGCTGGAGCGATAGCTGCTGGCATGGCTGCCGTGCTAGTGGATTGGGGAAGGGGCTCTAGTATCGTCGATAAGAGACTTAGGATAGCTGTTGTAAGTCATATAAGAGATGTCTTAAGCGTTATCGAGGAGCTTTAAGCTACCTTAGAGCTCAGATAAAGGAGCAGTAGTGCTATTGACTTCATGTCCTTAGGGCCGTTGGGGTCAGTGAGGTAGTCCTCAGGCCTCATGATAGCTACCCTCAGCAGCTCTCCCTTTTCAGGGCGAGGCTCGCCTTCCTTCAAACCCCTAGCGATGAACATATGCATCAACTCATCGCTATACCCTGGTGAGACATAAGCAGAGGAGACCCTCTCAATTGACTCAGCTAAGTACCCTGTCTCCTCCTCAAGTTCCCTCAAAGCGGTTTCCTTAGGATCCTCCCCCTTCTCAATCCTACCGGCTGGCAGCTCGATGATCCACCTCCCCAAAGGAGCTCGCCATTGCTTCACGAAGACAGCCTTCCCGTCGTCCAGTAGAGGAAGCACCACGACTGACTCTCCGAATGAGACTAGGTCCTTATGAACCCTCCTCCCCTCCATGATCAGAGTCCTCCTGTAGAGCTTAACTCTCCTACCTGAGCATAGGAGCTCATCCGCCTCTATGACGGGCTCCTCTTTCCCGAGGTTTGCTGAGCTCATGAGCACTTCAGTTGAGCTTCTTTTATTAAAATATTTGTATATTAATTGTTTTATGTTGAATTATGTGGAAAATGTCTTGAAGAGATTAACCTCCTGAGTCACGTTAACATCTAAGTGAAGCAACTACTGCAGTGCTTATTACAGTAAAATCTGGGGTGAGGAGCAGTAAGCTAGGAGTTATTTGTAACTAGCGAACTCTTAGTAACCTGTTAGGCGGATCCTTAGTCTCATACTTAAATGATACTTACCCCACTCACACGCCCGCTCTCGTTCATCCCTATTTA
>JAVQRZ010000194.1:0-1871 GCA_033582115.1 Candidatus Korarchaeum sp.
TCCCTGTCGAAGAGATCATTAGACAATATAGCTACAGATCTAGCTGAGAAGAGAGCTACTCCTATCATGAGAGCATCAATAGGATCCCTTAAACCCGTTGCTAAAGCCCCCACGTAAGCAAAAGGGAGGCTGAATATCGTGTGAGGGATCCTGAGCATCTTGAGGTAGGTCCTAAATCCCAAGATCACCCCACCTCTCATCTACCCTCCTAACTACCTCGGGATCCGGCTCCACCCTCTCGGGCCACTCCCTTCCGATCTCCTCCCTGAGCTTCCTGGTGGCATCTACTATCATCTTGCTCCCGAGCCTAGGTGTAGGACTTGCATGATCCAACTCATCTGTCACAGTGTTCTCTATTATCTGGACATCCCTCCTGGGATCCACGGTGCTCGCTATAGCGTAGATCACCTCATTGATATCGTGCACGTTGACATCGTGATCTACTACGACTACGATCTTGGTTAGGGAGAACTGCCCTATCCCCAGCAAACCCATAGCTGCGTTCCTAGCGTGTCCTGGGTAACGCTTCCTTATGGATATGACAGCGAGACCGTGGAAGAGCCCGTACTCGGGGAGGTTCATATCGACCAGGTCGGGTAGTATCATCCTAGCCAGCGGAAGGAAGACTCTCTCCACGGCCTTCCCTATGACGGAGTCCTCGAGCCAAGGGTAGCCGACCACGGTGACGTGGAATATGGGGTCCTCCCTCGTGTAGATCGCTTTAGCCCTGAAGATCGGGAAGAGTGCTGGTGGTGTATAGTAGCCCATGTGGTCACCGAAGGGCCCTTCCATGAGCAATTCCCCCTTAGGGACCTCTCCTTCTATCACGAGCTCCGCTTGAGAAGGTATGAGGAGCCCCGTCTCCTCACCCTTGGTTACCTCCATAGCCCTACCTGAAATGATGCCTGCGAACACGTAGCTGTCTATCCCTTCAGGTACTGGGGCGACTGCTGCGAAGACCAGAGCTGGATCGACGCCTACGGCTACAGCGACAGGCATTTCGCCCTCGTACTTCTCCATGTAGGCAGCCCCCCTCTTGTGGATATGCCAGTGCATCCCCGTGGTGAGGCTATCCACTACTTGCATCCTGTAGACGCCTAAGTGGTGCAATCCTGTATCGGGGTCCCTGGTTATCACTATAGGAAAGGTGAAGAACCTGGATGCGTCCTTAGGCCACGTCTTTACTGCTGGTACCTTCAGGAGGTCAACTCTATCCCATCTTCCTTTCTTCCAATCAGCGTTCGTTTGTTTAGGCATGTACCTCCCTAGGGAGATGACCTCACCGAGAGCCCTTATCTTCTCGCTTATAGTGAGCGGCGGGCCCTTGATCATGTTAACGAGTCTCTCACCGGGTTCCTCGAGTTGATCGACATTAAGAGCCATCTTGATTCTCTCTATCTTGGAGAAGAGGTTCCCGACGATCCTCCATCCATCGAATCCCTCTACATTCTCGAACAGGACGGCTGGCCCCCCTCTAGCTAACCTCCTCAGTATCTCCGCTACCTCTAAATCAACGCTGACCTTAGCCCTCACCTTCCTGAGCTCACCGATCTCCTCAAGCTTTACCAGGAACTCCCTAAGGCTCACGGAATCACCTCCGATTAACCTCGTAGCGTGACCTTAAATCCTTACGGGTCTCATAGGGAGCTCAGATCCTCCCTTCTATCATCCTCAGGAGGATTCCCCTCACCCTCTCCAACCTGTCCTCCAGATGGAGACCTTTGATCGATACCTCCTCCGCGATCCTAGAGGGTTTAGGTGTCATTATCAGGCACCTATCGGTGATGGCCAGCAGCTCCTCCAACTGATGCGAGACTATGATCGTCGATGTACCCATCTCCCTCAACAGCTCGCTCAACTTGGACTTGATG
>JAVQRZ010000195.1:0-8544 GCA_033582115.1 Candidatus Korarchaeum sp.
CAACAGGGTGCTCACCTTAGAGGGGAGGCAAGTAAAGATCGCAGGAACGCTGCCTGACAGATCAGGGCAGCTCAAGAGGGTAATAGACGTAGTGGCTGAACTGGGTTTCAACATAGTCGAGGTGGGGCACGAGAGACTGAACCCGTTCGTGCACCCCGGTATGGCTCAGGTGAGCTTAGTGCTAGAGGTCCCTGAGAGGAGAGCTGCTGACCTGCTCATCTCTAAGCTGAGGAAGATGGGGCTCGAGTTCAATCAAGTGATGTTCTGAAGGGCTGCTTGAAGGTATTTAGTTGTGAGCAGCTGCTCTATTGAAGGAAGGCGTTTTTAATTATCCTTAAGTGAAGCTTTAGGAGGAGGTGCTCATGGTCGAGTACGTCTTCACTGAGCGGGCCCCCAAACCGATAGGACCCTACAGTCAAGCGGCCGTAGCTGGCGACTTCGTCTTCCTAGCGGGGCAAGTACCTATAGACCCTGAGACCGGAGAGCTAGTGAGCGGGGGCATAAGGGAGCAAACCAGGAGGGTTCTGGAGAACATCAAAGCGATTTTGGAGGAAGTTGGATGCTCCTTCAAGGACGTAGTCAATGTTACTGCCTTCCTTAAAGATCTTTCCCAATTCAATGAGTTCAATGAGGTCTACAGCGAGTACTTCAGGGACGCTAAGCCTGCTAGAGCAACTGTTCAGGTAGCTAGACTCCCTAAGGACGCTCTAGTCGAGTTAGTAGTCGTAGCCTACAGGAAGTCATAACCTCTCAGCTAGCACTGGTACGCAGATATTCAAGACCCTCCCATCCCTATATATTTTTAGATCTACGCACTCAGACCCGTAAATATCCTCCAGCGTGTTCCTGAGGTCGCTAGTCCTCACCATCTTCCTCCCGCTGGCTTCAAGTATCACGTCCCCGGGCTTCAACCCCTTAGTTGCGGCAGGTGATCTAGGCGCGACCTGAACTACGATCAACCCCTCCTTGTAAGGTATCCCGTACATCTTAGATATATTAGGGTTCAATGGGGCTACGAAGACCCCTATCCAAACCCTCAAAGGCCTTCCATATCTCTCTATGGAGCTCAGAAACCTCCTGACGGAGTTTATCGGTATAGCGAACCCTATGCCTTGAGCGAAGGGTATTATAGCTGTAGCAACACCCACGGCCTCGCCCAAGCAGTTCACTATAGGCCCTCCGCTGTTCCCCGGGTTTATAGCAGCATCCGTCTGTATCAGGTCATCTAAGTATATCCCGATCTGCTCGTCCACTATAGCCCTTCCCAACGAGCTCACCAGACCCATCGAAACTGAGGTCCCCGTCATGCCCAAGGGCGAGCCCACTGCGAACACTATCTCACCTACCCTGATCTTATCAGAGTCCCCGAGCTTAGCAGCTGGGAAGCTGCTCGTATCAGTCTCTATGAGGGCTAGGTCCCTCATGGAGTCAGCTGCTAGTAACCTGCCCCCGCTGCTCGACCCATCGCTGAAGACCAAGTTTATCTCCCTAGCTCTCGATACTACGTGAGCGTTAGTTACGATCAACCCCTCCTTGACGATGAAACCTGAGCCAGCGCCGTGTAGCACTCTAGGACCGAAGAAGAGCGACATCTCAGGCACAGCTGTGTAGATCGTCACAACGCTCTTGATTACCTCCGAAACCATGTCTGCTATCTTATCGCTCATCCCCCTGAAGTCGAACTCCATAGGTATCGATCCTCAGGAGCGGAGATTCTATATAACCTTTGGGCCTTCCCTCAGCTTCAAAGCGTTCACACTTCGATCAAATAGATTCCGACGGGGAGGTCCCCGTACCTCGCGTCATATTCGATCAACTTAGGGAAGAATCGGCTCGCGTACTTTCTGAAGAGCTCCCTCTCCTTCGTTATGACGACCATCTTACGCTTCAGTATAGAGCTCACGGACTCGAGGAAAGCTGAGTAGAGTTTCTCCACGGTAGCTCTCTTCCCTATCCTAAAGCCGTATGGAGGGTTCGTGATAACGCAGTCCACTTCATCGAAGTACTCATTCACCCTCTCAGCGTAGCCTTGAATGAAAGTAGGGTGTATTCCCACGTGATCAGCTATCCTCCTCGCGCCCTCTAAGTGCTTCCTGAACCTCTCCACACCGTACAGCTTAAGCTCGACATCTCTCTCCTCGATCTCGGGTAGCTCCTCGAAGAACTTGAGGAAAGCGAAGTCCCTCCTGAACTTGCAGATAGGGGTGTTCTTAGCGATCATTCCAGCTTCGAAAAGTATCGTCCCGCTGCCGCAGAAGGGATCGAGTAAGCTACACTCGTGAGTCCAGCCTGAGAGGTAGACTAAAGCAGCTGCTATAGTTGGATTGAGAGGAGCTGGGTGCTGATACACTCTATACTTACGCTTGTGGAGCCCTTCATCTCCGGTCATATCCACACCGACGAGAAGCTCTTCCGAGATCAAGTCACACTTCACTATCACATCGGGCTCATCTAGATTAACCTTCAGCCTCAACCCTCTGGCTTCCATGTAGCTATCTATCACAGCCTGCCCAGCTACCCTTCCTACGTCCACTGATGTGAAACCGTGCTCCCCTACTCTAATTGACCTAACTGCGAAGCTCCAATCAGGCTTGATGAAACTGAAGTCCAAGCTCTTCACGGACCTGTAGATATCATCCAAGCTAGCCGCTCTGCCTCGGTAAAGGAGGAGCACCACTCTCTCAACTGTCCTCATCGAGCAGTGCATCTCTGGAACTCTCTCGAACTTAGATTCGAAGAGGACCCTTCCTCTTCCCCTTCTGGTCTCGATCACCTCACCTAGTCCCTTACTCTCGAGCTCACCAGCCGATATGAACTCCAAGCCTGGGGCGCATGTGAGGTAGAAACTCGCTCGCTCCATAGTAGCGACACTTAACCTCGGACTCATAGCAATCAGGTCACGCTAAAACTATAGCTACAGGTACACCCTTTTCCATGAATACATCAGTTGAGACGATCCTACTGGTCCTCCTAGCTTCCTCTAAGTTATCCGATACCAAGGCGGTACCTAAACCGCTACCGACCTGAAATCCCCTCTCTCAATCGAACTGAAGAGCATTATAAACCTATTTCCCCTTTAATCTTGGTAGTTCATCTAACGCTCTGAATAGCCATGATCGAGTTTAAGCGAGAGCGTCATAACCCCCTGGGGATCGGACCTAATTGAATGAAAAGCCCTACTCACTGCATCGCTCCTAACAGAGAGCAGCTACCTCAGAGCCACGAAATGAGAGCTTATCGCTTTCAGCAGAGCACCAGTCAAGTCGAACTGTTGAAGCCTTGAAGGAAGCAATTTCCCAATAAAACGCGTGCAAATACACTGGTTGAGTCACGCTTAGACCTGAGAGATCGCCTGAGTCGATAGGTCACTATTCAAGGGCTCTAGATGAGCAACCCCTTGACCCTCACTTGATGGATCAACTTATCTAATCGCATATTCTACGCTGGCTTCACTACGAACTCCACGCTCACTTTAACTTCCCTACCCATGACCTCCCTTAGAGAGCTCTCTATGAGGCTTTCTATACCTTTAACATCTCTTAAAACCTCTAACTTCATTAGATCAACCTTTATAGTAGCTAAAACCCTATCGGACCCTTCGAAACTGATAGTGACGTCCTCGGGCAGGACTCCGGTGTAGGAGGAGACGAGCACTCTAGACAGCTCGATGAACTCGCTGGAGTAAAGCTTCTGCCTAACGCTCATCTCACTGAATATGGAAGCGCTGTTCACTAGCAGTACTGTGAACGTGAGGACTAAGAAAAGCTTGAGGGCAAATTCAGCCTTCCATAAGGGTTTATACAAGGAGATAAGTACTGCAGAAGCTAAGAATATTGTGAAAACAGCGGCTATAGAGCTAAGTAGGTGAATCCCGAGTACGTAACCTAAGCTGAGCCAGAGCAGTACTGAGAGCAACGCTACCTCGAACAAGCTCCCGTAACTGCGACGCTTCCTGAACCCGCTCAACTTAATCACTAAGATAGATGAGGAAAGCACAGTTGTAAATGAGCTGAGCAACGCCGGAGCCCACTTAGGCACGGTCAATGAGGGAGCAAGCATCTTTAGAACACTTGAGATCAGACCCAAAAACTCTGAGTGAGTCGATGACACTAAAGCGGGGAAATCTGTGGTTATGAGGACAGCTAAGAGTAACGCAGCAGTGGGGAGGAGCGCTAGAGATGAGATCCTCCTCATGACCCCGGCAAGGGACTCCCCGAGGGACCTACCTCCTGCAAGCCCTACGATAGCCCTAGCCCAAGAGATTAGGAATGAGGTGATCTTCAGACCTAAGCTCTGCCCTTCAGCTCCCGCCAGCATGTGCTTCAGGATGGGCATCATCACGTGAACCTTAGCCGTGAGGTAACCTGATGCGATCAGGGCTATCACGTTGATAGTGAGGAGGAAGAGAGCTCCTGAGAAGAGAGAAGGGTCCATCAGTACTACTGAGATCCCGACAGCAGCTGCGGGAGGGACTAAGGCTATCGCCGCAGCGGAAGCTACTAAAACCCCTACCTCCCCCCTGTGGATCATCGAGAGGGAGCCAGCGGTACCGGCGCACACAGCTATCATAAGATCAGCTAGGTTAGGGGAGCTCCTGACCGCGATCTCTGAGGTCACTTGAAGGGGGATGAAGGAGCTCCCGATGAGGGATATGAGTATAGAGGATGATACGACCACTAGTATACCTAGCAAAGCGTCCTTGAACCCTCTGTAGAATAGCTCTAGCGATCTAGTCTCATTCGGCTCATGAACAGCTAAGCTCATCGAACTAGCTATTATGACACTCATGAGGGCCGATAGGAACGTGGATCCTATTATAGCAGTCAAGTTATTTGTCATCAGACCGACTGCAGCTAGTAAGCTGGCTAAAATCAATAAGAAGTAGTTTCTAGGGCTCTCCGCAACTCTGATCTCTCTCTCAATAGCCTCAAATAGCCTACTAGCTCTCCTCCTGACTTTGACCATCAAGCTCTCTTCCTCCTCGTCGAGCCTCCCGTCCTCCTCAGCTAAGTAGAGCGTTACCTCAGTGTAATCAGTAGCGTAGATAGGGAAGAGGAGGATAAGTAGGGCTAAGAGGAGCAGAAAGGCCGGGAGTATCTTGATCCAGAAAAACTTGGTCTCAGGAGGGAGCTTGAGGGAGGAGTCCAGCGGAGATAGAGCAGACCATAGGAAGGTCTCGTACCCCTTGAAGCTGGCTAATTCGCTTGCTAACAAATCAATAGATTCTGAGACATCCTTGAACAGGAGAGTAACTTCCTTAGAGTTCTCCTTAAGGGTAATATGTTTCACGAGACTTCCGAAATTGATGAAGGTCTCCTCACGCTTTTTCCTAATCGACTCCAGGGTGACGCTATCCCTTAGGATAGGGCTCACCCTATCCAGCTCCCTATCCACTTCCAAGAGCTTAGAAGTGAGTTGAAGGACGCTCTTGATAGATGGAGCGACGTAAAGGTCCTCGTAGCTTGAAGCAGTTGATTTAGCCGTCGATACCGTCGTTCGCACCACGTAAGCTCCCGGCTCTCCCAAAGGCCCCATTCGGATAGCTATATAACTGATCTCCTCAGGTAGGGACAGGCTCACTTCTCTCCTAGTTAACTCAACCCCTTCCCTCAGGACGCTGACCTTTAAGCGTGCGAGATCAGCTCCAGCTCCTGAAACGCGGATGGTCAAGTTGAACTCAGAGGACTCATCGACCCACTGAGGCAGCTTTACCTCGAGCCCTAAGGGGGAAGCTTCCACCGAGGGGAATTGAGCGAGGAGCAGTAAGATCATCAAGGCGAGGGGAGCTCTCATCAGATCAGCTAACATATCACGGATAAAACCTTAATCAGTTAGGGAAGTGAACCATATGTTTATCTTAAAATAATACTATGGTTGAAGTGGTGGTACCATGGAGATGTTCAGGACTCAGGACTGGAAGACCGAGAAGCACGTCCCCGTGATAGAGGTGTTAGAGAGGAAGGATAACCTGGTGACGGTCCGCATCACTGTAGGTAAGGAGATACCTCATCCTAACACTACTGAGCACCACATAAGGTGGATATCCCTCTACTTCTGGCCTGAGAAAGATCCCTATCCCTTCGAGATAGGGAAGGCTGACTTCAACGCCCACGGGGAGTCAGTTCAAGGGCCTAACACGAGTGGGGTCTATACTGAGCCTATAGCTTACTTTACGTTCAAGGTAACTAAGCCCGGGAAGCTAGTAGCTTTCAGTTACTGCAACATACACGGCTTATGGAAGAACGAGGAGGAACTTAAGCTCTGAGCTTTCCCATGCGTAACCTTCTAACTTTTTTGAGGGGAGAGGATAAGCCGATTCGTGAACGAAGTTCAGGATTATCTTACGAACTAGACCCCTTAATGGATGTAGTAGCTTGAAAGCTTTCCCTAGTCGGATAGTCACTAGAGGTTCTTAAGACCTCTTCTGAGGGCCTACACGCCTTAAGGAGAAGGAAAGAGCTTCTTATTGGCTCTCAGCCCTTTAGTGGGGTGCTTCTAACAGCTGCTAGGGACCCGCATCCTCCTTAGTTTTCAGTTCCCTCGCGAGAGGGAGGCGGCTCGGATCTGCTGGTAGTATTTAAGGAGCTTCCAGCGATATAGATGAGCCTAAGCGACCTTTACAGGGCAATTTTAATTAACCTCCCTTTACGTCACGCCTCTAGTGGATATAACTTGCACTAATTCAGACCGCTTAACCTTCAGAATGCTCTATGTAGTAGATACCCGCTCCATAGCTAGATGTCATGCTCAATTCCCTCAAACGTGACGTAGCTCGAGATACCCGCACCATCCACTGCAGGGTGCTCAAGACCGCTGACCTCCGAAAGGGGCCTGAAGTGAAGGTCAAGTTTCCGATGCTCAATTGGAAGCTTGGTCCCGTGAATACCTGCAATCATACTTTTGATCACCTACGCTTTAGAACGATTTCCTGTAGGGTCGAATGGTCTTTGACTCAATATTTCGATCGTTCGAATCGCAGATGAGAATTTGACAGGAAATTCTTATATAAAATGCTCCTGTTCAGATTATCTACGAGGGTGCTCTCAGTTGATGGTTGAGGGCGATCGTTCTAATGCTAAGCGATGTTTCATTGAATCTGTTAACTTTCCATTTAGCTTGATTAGTGAGGCTTCCGCTATTGAGAAAGGCCCTGGTAGGCCTCCACATTGGGAGATGGTCTTCTGGTGGACTAGGAAGCCGCTCATATCAGCTAGGGCTATTATCGCTGGTTGCTTACTGCCTGAGGAAACCGATGTGAACGAGTTCCTCTATAAGATCGGTATTAAGCTTAAGGGTAAGCGAGCCGATGGTCGATTCGTTTTCGAGAAAGCACCTCACAGAGTTCCCCCTCTTTACCGCTTTGATGGTGTTAAGCTTCTAGATCCTTTCGCTGGGTTCGGCTCTATCCCACTTGAAGCGTCGCGTTTAGGCCTTGAAGCTACTGCAGTTGAGCTCCTGCCGACAGCATACGTCTTCCTCAAGGCTGTGCTCGAGTACCCAGCTAAGTACGGTAAACAGCTCATCAGTGATGTGAAGAAGTGGGGTGATTGGGTAATCGAGCGGCTTAGAGAAGACCCTCTGATTCGAGAACTATATGATGAGGACGTTGCTGTCTACATCGGCAGTTGGGAGGTGAGGTGCCCGCACTGCGGTAGGTGGACCCCGCTAGTCGGCAACTGGTGGCTCGCTAGAGTAAAGTCCGACAAGGGTTATGAGAGGCTAGCTTGGATGGAACCTTACGTCGAGAACGATGAGGTCAAGATTCGAGTCATCGATCTGAACAAGATCTTGGGGAGTGTAGCTTTAAGAAACGCAGGAGTTTCTGGCTCCAGGATCTCAGTTTGTGATAAGGATTTCAGGGTCCCAGAAAGCAACATAGAAGCTAGGCGTGAAAAAGCTATCTGTTTGCTTTGCAATCAACCGATAATGCGGGTGGATCTGCAAACGGGGAGGCATTACACTGAAACGAAGAATCTACCTAAGGAAGTCAGGGAGAGGCTTGTGAGCTATGTGAAGCACGCGATAAAAACTTACAACCAGAGCTTAGAGCAGGAGAACGTGAGGCAGCTCGCGAGACAGAGGCTACTGGTCAAAGTAAAGGTGAAAGGCAGGGACCTGGAATTCGAGCCATGCGTAGAGAAAGATCAGGAGAAGCTTGAGAAAGCGAGAGAAGAAGTCGAGAAAATGCTAAGGGAAGGTGACCCGGATATACCAAAGGACCCCGTTCCAACATATGAGGTTAGGCGAATTACACCAATTCTCAGTGCTGATAGATGGTATAAGCTGTTTAACCCACGACAACTCCTGACTTTCGTCAAACTCGTCAAGTTGATACGTGAAGCAGGTAAGAAAATCGAAGAGGAGAAACGGAAAGAAGGGCTAAAAGAAGCTTATAAGTATGCTGAAGCGATAACTTCGTATTTAGCAATATCACAACTGAAGTTTTCTGACTATAATACTCTAGTAACTCAGTGGAACCCTGGATCCTGGTCTTGGAACAAAGTGGCAAATTCCCTTTCAGTGAGGGGAATTGGCATACAGTGG
>JAVQRZ010000196.1:0-14335 GCA_033582115.1 Candidatus Korarchaeum sp.
TTGGCGTACAGCTTGTAGCCGCCCGGGAGGTCCACTAGGACCCCTTCCCTCACGGTCAAGCCGAGCCAATCGTACCTGACCTCCTGAGCCTCTATCGATGGAGGATATGTCTGTAAAGTTAGCAGGCACACCATGAGTAACGTTATTAACTTCAGCTTCATGCTGATCCGGGCCTACTGTGGGTATGCAGTATTAATTATAATTTCGATGATAGACGTACGTAAGTGGGCCCGTAGCTCAGCAAGGATAGAGCGGCGGCCTTCTAAGCCGCAGGCCGAGGGTTCAAGTCCCTCCGGGCCCGCTAATAAAAATCATAGCCCATCAGCTCAGGGTTCATGGGGAGAGAGGTCCAAGTAAGAACCTCCTCAAGTCCACCTGACCTCCTTGCGAGTAGATAGGGACTCTCCTCACTTGTTGCAGAGTATAACCGCCGAGCCAAGGTAAGCCTACTTGGTGACCTCTAGATGGATGCACGACCCTCAAGTAGTTCCTAGAGCTATCCAAGTCGAGAGCGTAGTCACCAGCTACAGCTAGCACTAGCCTATCGGTAGCTGCGAAGAGCCCTTCTTGGTCCTTCCCCTGAACGACGACAGTGGAGTTCTCCTTGAAGACCATCACGCTTGTCTCATCAGCCAACCTTATCACTATCGTCACGTTACCTCTCTCGACTTCACTCAAGCTCCCCACGGCTAGGTTCGTCTCGTTGACCTTCCCCTCCGAGAAGAAGCTCAAGCAGATAGTTATCGAGTAGGAGGAGAGAGCGACCCCTCCGGGTAGAGATTCGGATGTAGGATAAGCTATAGTGATCCTCCAGCTGCCCTTAGGTTCTTCCTCCCTAGGAGGGACCCTCAGAGCGAAAACTAAAGCTAAGGCCAGAGCTGAGATCAGGAGGGCTGCTAACAGCTTAACTCTCAAACGGTATCCTCCCCCTCTTCCTCCTCTCCAAGAGCAGAGGGCTCCTCTTGGGACTCGCTCTCGCTCTGTTCCTTATCCTTATAGCTATGAGTAAAGCTATAACTATTACGATAGCTGATATCATGTAGAGGAAGGTCTTGGAAACCAATAGCGTCACCTTGACTATGTTAGAACCTGAGTAGCCTGACATGCTCCTCCCTATAGCGTCCTTGTACTCGTAACTGAGTGTGACGAAGCTACCGAGCTCGTGAGACGGGTAGAAGTTAGTAGCCTTGACCCTAACGGGGAGCGTGATAGTACTACCTGATGCTACCTTATCTACCCTTAAGTAGAGCGAGCCGTCGGGGTTAGGCTTGTACATCACCTCCTCAGGGACCATGCTCAAGTTAAGTGAGAGCCCCTCACCCGCTGAGAGCTTAACGCTGACCTCAGTAGCGTCCTCATTACCCACGTTACTTATAGCTACCAGCAGGACCTTCTCCTCATCCCACTCCATGCTCAAGGATGAGGCGTTGGATGATAGCACTAAGTAAGGTCTCAGCACGGTCACCTTGACCTCCTTGCTGCTGTTGTGCCTCTCCCCCCTAGCGTCAGTGTAAGTTATGAAGGTAGTCGATACCGCTTGAGGACCCGGTGGAGCGTCTACGGGCATCGCTTGATACACTAAGGTGACCTTAGAGCCGGGAGCCAGAGGTTGGGGCATGACGTAACTTCCCAAACTGCTCGTTGAGGTCACTAACGCCGTACCGTTCCCCGGGAAGGTCGTGACGAGCTCGAAGCCTGAAGCTAGCTTCTCGACGAACGTCAGGTCTGTTATCGGTAGGTCCCCCCTGTTGGAGAAGGTGATTGTTACGTTCACAGGCTTCCTCAACTGAACTGATGAAGGGGTCGCTACCTTGGACTCCAGGTTCAAGACGGGGTTCCTGACGAGCCTCAGGGGTAAGGACTTAGCGAATATAGGCTTGCTTGAGTTCGCTTCCCTCAGTATCATCTTGATGCTGACGTTCTGAGCTGATGTCAGACCGTCAGGAGCTGCTATCTTGAAGGTGAACTCCCTCTCCTTCCCCCCATCTAAGTTGAACTTAACCTCACCCTTATCTGAGAGCGAAGCGGGAGGTTGGACTGAGACGCTCGCGATAAGGGAGAGGGGTTTCGATATCTTATTAGCTACGCTCACCTTCAGGTTGAGCGAAGTACCCTCAACTAGCACCGTAGGTGAGTACTCACCGTAGCCCCCTACGAAGTAAGCTGTTGACGATACGGACGATACTCTGAGCCAGTTAACGAAGACAGCTACGTAGGGGTATGTGTAGGAGTACCTGAGCCATATGAAGGGGAAGTCCGTGAAGAGACCGTCGGGCCTTATAGTGTTAGCTAGGTCCACTATGACAGCTTCGTAGTTCGAGATAAGCTTATCAGTCTCTAAGTAGCCAAGTGAGGAGAACTTAGCTAAAACGCTCAGAGCTGCAGCTGTCATGTAATCGTAAGTCCCCGAGGAGTAAGCTTGCTTGACGCTAGCCTCCAGGTAGTTTATCAGACCGCTCAAAAGCGAGTTATCGAAGCTGTAGCCTTGGTAGAGAGCTTCAGCTATAGCGTCAGCTACCTCACTGGTGACGTAGAGCGTCTTGGACTTAGGTTCCTCCCAGTAGACCATGTTCCCAGACCTGCTAGACGTAGCTGCGAAGTAACTCAAGGCTTCGTTCACGCTAGCGTCAGGTACCTTCAGGCCTGCCTCCCTAGCTGTTAGCAGCGCTTTGAGAGCAGCAGCTGTCACGGTGGGTGTGGGCTGCTTGTACTGGAAGACGTCAGCTTGAGGTATCCTCCCCCAACCTCCTCCCTCGTCCTGGAGGCTTATCAGCTTCGAAACTGAGCTAGAGAGAGCGCTCAACTTCTCCTTAGGCAAGCTGCCTGAAGTTATAGCTAAAGCTATGGCCTTGACGGCTAGTGAGGTGAAGTAAGTATCAACTAACCTCCCGCTAACATCGGAACCCCAAGCTCCCTCACTAGCGCTCTGAACTAACCAGCTGGCTATCGAGGAGAGCCTGCTCTTAGCAGCAGCTACCGTGCTTGGGTCTAAGTCAGCGAAGTTGTAAGCTTGCAAGGCCTCCCCTATTATGAGGGAAGCGTATATGTTGAACTCGAGGTCTGGGATGGCCCCGAAGGTGAAGCCGCTCTTATCGACGTAGAGCACACCGTTGACGAAACCGTAGCTTCCCCTAGGTACCTCGCTTATCGACTTGAACTCAGGCACTCTAGCGACGCTCTCCATAGGTTTCTCAACAGCGTTCTCTATCACCGAGTTTTGCGATTGAACTGCGTTCGTAGGTACGGTGATCAGTAGGAGCAGTAGTAAGAACTTGAGTCGCATAATTGAATTGAGGTCCCTCACTATATAAGGGAGATTGAGGCTTGAAACCTAAAGGTTAGCGGCAATAGTCTAAAAAGGAAAAAGAGGGGGTTAGCTGCTGGGCAGCCCTACCGGGACTACGAGCACAGGTTGTATCACTACCTTAGCGGGCACTGTGGTCGGCCTTATACCTATCACTATCACAGCAGGAGCTACCTTGCCGACACCAGCGTTGTAGAACGTGCTTATCGTTATGTTAGCGAGCTTCGTCGGGTCAGCTAACGCTATGCTAGCGCTGAGGGTACCGAACCTATCGGTACCTGCGACCACTAGTATCTCCTTGTCGGGGTTCCACGGGTTGCTCTTAGCGTACTGTATCACTCCGAGACCGTTACCACCTTCTATCTTGTAGACGTAAGCTGGGTCTATAGTGGGGTCTATCAAGCTGAGAGCGTAAGTCAGGTTTATGTCCCTCTCACCCGCAGCACCTAGCGGGTTGTAGAGCCAAGTCACCTTACCATCGGTCCTGTAGAGTATGTAGAGGTTTCCGGTGTCGTTGAGGTACTTGACCAGAGTGTTGACCAGAGGACCACCTACGAGTATGAGCTTCTTGTCCTTAACGTCACCGCTCAGAGCCTTGCCGTCGAAGACCCAAGTGTCCATGTAAGCTATAGGAGCCCTGACGAAGCTGTAAACCTCCTCAGGAGATGCGAAGTTGAAGTACAAGTCCTTTAAGGCATCTGGCGTGACGTCCTCGTATACGGTCTTGCCCTCGGGCGTGGTTATGGGTACGAGCTCAGTCGCTCCCTTGAACACTCCGTCCTTGTTGCGGTCCTCCACCCTGTCGTAGATACCAGCGAAGACGCCTGTCGCGTTTATCGGGTAGAACCAGTTGAGTTGCCAGTGCCACACAGCGGTGGTCACGTCCTCATCCTCTCCGTCAGCGTATGCTAACTGGTTCAATGTCTTCGGGCAGCTACTTGTAGACTCGTAGCCTAACAGCGTATCATTCTCCACGAAGCTCTCGCACTCCACCTCCGTCAGCAGCCTCTCTCCCTGAGTGAAGTTGGTGAAGTTGTATATACCCCAGGTCGGTCCGCACTGAGGACCGCAGTACTCAGCTCCTACCGTCGGAGGCAGGGCTGGGCACTCCTGGTATGCAGTGACCACGCCTTTCACCACGCTGGTGAACCAGAGCTCCTCGCCTCCAACTACCAGCTTGCCGTCAGTGTTGAGAGGCTTGTACCAACCTGTCTCGTCCTTGACGAAGAGCGTGGCTCCTAAGGTACCGCTCTTAACCACTACGTACCACTCGTCCTCATCCTCGTAAGCATTGTAGTAACCGCTTATACCCAAGAAGCTCTCGTCAGCAGCTAGCTTCAACTTATCCTGCGTGAAGACCTTGGCTGTATCCACTATGTAACCCTTGGAGTCGTTGAACGTCGTCACAACAGTCGCGGGATAAGCGACAGCAGTGTAGTTCAGCCTCATGTTGCCTCCAGCGAACACCTTAGGCCCTGCGGGGTCAGGGTAGGTGCTCTTCTCCAGTATCACATCGACGTTCATGCTACCAACGTCCTCATCAGCAGCGTCTACGTAGTCGCTACCAGGTGGGTGAGGCCACCCGTAGACGCTCTTGAAGAACCACTCTGTGTTGTCCCAGTCGAAAGCTCTATCACCTGTTGTTACACTACTTTCACCGTAACCTGGGTAGATGTTGGGGGCTAGTATGAGCGAGTAGAAGTCCATCGTCACTATATCCAAGCGGGCATCGACGTCCCTGACGGTTATACCGAAGTAAGTAGTGAGCCTCTCGTCCTTCTTCACGACGCCATCACCATCTATATCAGCGAGTATGTAGAGATCGCGGTGAGCTACGCTGTAGAGGTAGAAGTTGAAGCTACCCGGCGTATCGTCCCTGGGTACTCCGGTACCGATGGTCTCTATGTTGAAGTAATCTACGGGCGTCGTAGTACCTAGCTTGTAAGCTACGAAGCCCACGCTGTAAGTTCCAACTGCATCATCCACGTCGACGGTCTTAGCTACTAGCGTGTAACCGAGCCAGGGCAGGTCCACCTTAGTGCCTTCCTCAATGTCTATTGGGTTGAGCGGGTGTATGAAGTAGAAACCTGCGTGACTCCACGTGTAAATTATGGAACCTACGTAATCCTGAGTGTAGTTAAGCCTGCTGTCGAAAGCATCAGCCATGAACGTGAAGGTACCTGGGCAGTCCAAAGTGAGCGCTACTCCGTAAGTCGTTTCTTCAAGATTGTTGTAAGCAGGCGGGTAGTAAGTATCGGCATCGCTAGTAGCGAAGACCACCCACTCCTTCAACGCAGCAGTATCGAACTTCTTGCCCACGCTGTAGTATATCTGAGTCGGGCTCTTCTTGCTCTTCACACTAGCTGGCACGAAGACGTAATCACCGAAGAGCGGGTAGATCATCCCGAACGGGTCAGGTGCGGTATCCCAGTTCCAGCTCCAGAGGAAGCCCTTGAATTCATTCTCTGCCTCCCAAACTCCGACAAGGTCCAAGGCTTGGTAGCGTTGCCCGTAGGCTTGAGCTGAGAAGCTACCGTGGTAGAGGGTTATCCCGTTCTCCTCAGCGTGCTTAGCATCGACCCAAGCTGCGTTAGTGAAGTAGAGGTGCGATCCCATCTTAGCCGCTATGAGCGTAGCTCCTAGCACGTCCTCAGGAGCAGCCTTGCTACCTAACACTATAGCTACATCGGGCATACCGTCGAAGTCGTAGTCTATAGTACCGTCCTTGACGAACGGTTGTGGGAAGAGGTGTATCGGGTAGGCTGCAGCAGGTAGGAAGCTGGCTCCCAGCAGCACTACCAACGCTGCCAGCATGTATGCCTTCTTCATGATATTCACCTGCCCCCCGAAGGGGGCGTGACTGCTTGCCACCGAACCTATAAAAGGCTTTTCAGTAGAACAGTTGCGGAACGTTGCAAGACGTTTATTAAGCTCCTTCCTCCGCTCTAACCTCATTAAGGAACGCTATATTAACTTAGAAGAAAAAAGAACCTTTATGAAATACTAATTCTAGATTTAGATCGATCATACGAACCCTAAGGTATTTAGGGGAGCGGTCAATATCGATAAAGAGAGGTACCTTTCAGCGCTCCGCTCCTCCCTTTATTCGTCTATCAACGAATAAATTTAAGGCTAAGCTCTCCTCCTGTACTCCCTCTCCTCGACGACCTCGAAGGACTCAGAGCTCCCTAACTCTCTCTCCATAGCCCTTATTATGCTTGAAGCTGCTCTCTTGACAGCTCTCGGATCCCTAGACCTTATGGAGATCACGTACTTAGGGGCTCCAGCTGCGTAAACATCTACCTCAGCTTCCTTGCCCGCTTCAGCTCCTCTCATCAGTACTCTCCTCACCCTCTCGATACCGTCGCTAGCGTAACTCATCACCTTGACCACTAAGTTCTTCACGTACAAGGGTGGCTTCAACTGGCTCTCAGTTATCGCTCTGAGCTCCTCAGCTAGCTTCACTTCAATACCGGCTTCAGTCAGCACTGAGGCTCCTTCATATATAAGGTCCTCCAGAGCATCTAGAGGGTCCCTGTAGTACTCGTAGAGCCTCTCGAGAGCCCTCTTTGCTACTTCCTCAGGCTCAGTGTAGCCAGCCCTCTGAGCCGCTACCCTAAGCAGTGAGAGGACCCTGTTCCTCTCCTTCCACTCCTCCAGCTTCTCCCTCCTCTCGCTCTCGCTGACGTACCTCAGGGAGAGGTCCACTTGGCCTAGCTTCCTATCGGCCCTTATGACCCTCCCTACTACCTTATCCCCCTCCTTGACGAAGTCCCTTATGTCCTTTATCCTCCCTGAAGCGACGTGGCTCCTGGGGATGTAAGCCTCCATGCCTTCGTACTCATCCAAGCTCACCACGACGCCATGATCCTCAACAGCTTTGACCGTAGCTACCACTAAGTCGTTCCTCTTCGGGAACGTTTGGACGCTCAATTCATCACCTCAGGACCCACCTCAGTGAAGTTATATAACCTTATCTCGTTGAGAAGCTATCGGGACAACTCGTGACCTCAAGTAACGCCACCTGATCCCCTTGGGGGAGAGGTTAGCCTCGCTCATCGATGCGTTAATATAGCTGATGCCATTCTAGCCATTCCCATCCTCCTCAGTGATTACCCCCTCGCCCCCTGATAGCTCATACGATCGGTGAGTTGAGGTACAGGGAGCTCATAAGGGAGCTTCTTATAGCTTTAGCTGAGGGGAAGCCTAGCCCCTCTATGATAGCTGAGCTTAGGGAGATAGAGGAGAGCCTCTCCAAGGACCTTCCGCAAGGCCTAGAGGGGAGGGTCTACTTTAGGGCCTCGGAGGTGCTGAGGGACTTGAGGGTCGAGCTTGAGAACTCGATGAAGCTAACTGACCTCTTCATGAAGGCAGCTTACGGTGTTGAACTCTCAAAGTTGGAGGAGAGAGGTAGGGAGGAAGTAGGGGAGGAGAAGCCTCCCTTCAAGCCCTTCCACAACGCCTTCAAGTTGACGTTAGTAACGTTTAAAACTCGAGTACCTAAGTTCGTTGGTGTGGACATGAGGGTGTACGGTCCGTTCTCCGAGGGTGACTTAGCTTTCATACCTGAGGAGAACGCTGAGGCTTTGAAGCTAAGGGGAGCTGTGGAGGTGGTTGAGGATGCAGGTACCAGCTAACATAAGGACATACTGTCCTAAGTGCAAGAAGCACACACCTCATAAGGTATCGCTCTACAAAGCTGGGAGAGCTAGGACCCTCTCCTGGGGCCAGAGGCAGCTGGAGAGGAAGAGGAAGGGTTACGGTGGTGAGCCCAGGGGCATGTTGAGGAGGAAGGCTAAGACAACTAAGAAGGTGCTGCTAGTACTCACTTGTGAGGAGTGCGGGAGGAAGGTGATGAGGAACTTAGGAAGGCTCGCTAAGGTCGAGTTGCAGAGGTGATCCCATGAGGGAGCTCATCCCTACGCCTAAGAGCTACTTCGTCAGGGTTAGGTGCCCTAAGTGCGGTAACGAGCAGGTGATATTCTCCCACGCCTCTAGGGTCGTGAGGTGTCAAGTTTGCGAGGAGGTCTTAGCTAAGCCTAGGGGAGGGAAAGCTAAGGTAATAGCACCTCAGATGGAGAAACTTGGCCTTAGGGTTCAATCGAGCTAACTATCATCCGAAGCTCAGATCGAATCCCCGCTCAGCTACTCTAGGAGCTCAGCCCTTCCCCTGAGCACGATGAAGGTAGCTGCGTGAGCCGGCAGCTTGACCACATCCCCCTCGCTGTAAGGCCCGAAGCTCTCCCCCTTGATCCTGAACCTAGGTACCATGAGCTTGACCTCAACGCTGAGCTCCCGCTCATCAGGGAGGCCTACAGCGTCCTTGAAGGGGTTCATGTCGCTATAATCATCAAGGGTGAGGCTCAGAGCTCTGAAGCCGGTCTTCCCGTGGAGGCTGTTAGGTATCCTGGTGAGCCTCCCGGTATCGATAGTGACCATCCAGTCTATCCTAACAGCTGACTTGAGGGTAGAGGAGCGGAGCTCTTCCTCTAACTTACGCCTCTCCTTAGGGCTCAGCTTAGAAAACCCTCTAACTAGGGGATCGGCTAGTTCGCTCCCCATGAGCCTTAAGGCTCTAGCTATATGGCCGCTCCTCGCATCAAGCTTGAAACCCCTCCCATCGGTTGAGATGAAGCTCGAGATATCCAAACCTCTGGCCATAACGTACTGAGCTATCTCCCTCCTGGCCCCCCTATCTAAGTGCGTTAAGGGGCCCTCTGTCACCCTCACGTGGAACCCCCTGTTCCCAGTGTAAGTTATGAGCACCCAGTCCTGCTCCACACCGAGGTCCTGAGTTAGCAAATCAAGTAGCTTCCTCACTTCCTCCCTGCTGACCTCCACGCACCTCTCGTTGAGCCAATGGTTGACCTCAATCCTGTCTGACCCGCAGGAAGGACAGTTAGCAGGACTGAGCCCTACCCCTAGCTTACCGCACTCCTTACACCTCCAAAGCGAGCCTTTCTCGCACTCCTCATCCCTCAGGTCGCTCGAGTCTATATCGAAGAGGAGGTCCGCTCTTATCCTACCCTTATCTCCCATCTCAGCCTCAGGCCTCTCGTAGATCGATACGGAGTAGTAAGCATCTAGAGGGGGCTCGTAGATCAAGTACCTCCTGAGCTCCTCTAGATCGCTGAAGGCTATGTGCCTCCTCACCTTACCGTCGAACCCTCTGAACATGAACTCCCTCCTCCTGACCTCAGGTACGTAAACAGCTCCCCTCATCGACCTGTAGTAAGACCTGAAGAGGTCTATTATAGCGTTCATCCCTTCCTCCTCTTGCATTCAGTGTTGCAGAGTCCCCAGTCCCTCATGGTATCGCAGCTAGGGGGTTTGTACTTCCTCTTAGCTATGTGGGAAACCTGATAAGCTGTGACCCTCTCCTTGAAGTCAGGCAGGCTCCTGAACAACTCCACTATCTGGTCCTCCTTCCAACCGCGTTCCAACAGGTGAGCGACTAAGGCGAACCTAGATTGATGCGTTAAGTTATCCCCCTCCCTCACCCTCTCCAAGAGCTCTGAGATGCAGGGAGGGAGCTCCCCCTTGACCTCAGCCCCCCTGGGGGTCCTCTCAGCTAGTAGCTTAGAGGCCTCCTCAGCTATCCCAACGAGAGGAGGTGGGAGCTCTACCTTAGGGGCCCTCAAGACGCTCTCCCTGACGTGCTCAGCTATTATCCTCTCCAGTTCGTACCTATCAACCAGTACGTACCCCTTAGCTACTACCCTATTGACGAGCCTCCACTTCCTCCCCCCTATCCTCGAAGCCCCCTTCAGGTAGCTAGCTAAGTCCATCCAAATCTCCCCCTTCGTGGAGATCCCGAAGGTACTGCTAGCTATCTCCTTCAACTGCTCTAAGCTCAGCCTCTGGCACAACCTGAGGAATCTCTTCGCTTCGTAATCAGCTAATCTAGAGAGGACGCTCCTCCCAGCTCCAGCAGCTATCAGCTTTGCTGCGACGAATGAGTAGACCTCTAAGGCTGGGCTCTTAGTTGAGTGAAACCTACTGCCTAGGACGGCTGCTAACAACCTCTCCCTAGCTAAGGACCTGACTTCCTCTAGGCTCGGGTCCTCAGCTAAGTCCTCTAGCGTCACGCCCTCTAGCAGCGAAGCTCCCTGCTTGGAGAAAGGAGCTACTATCAGCAGCTCATCAGACCTGTAGGTGGGCGAGGTAATAAGTGATCCCCGCTCCCTCAACCCCTCCTATCGGGTAGCTGAGCTTCAAGGGGGCGTTCGTCCTCAGCTCTATATCGGCTTCCTCAGATATCTCAGCTGGTTTAACCATCTTCTCCAAGTAAGCCATGTTGTAAAGGCTCTTAGAGGGCTCCTCAGCCCAGACGTCTATCAAAGCCCTATCCTCCCTAGTTATGGAGATGACAGCCTTACCCCTATCGCTGCTCACCCTGAACTCGACCTTCTCGCTATCTACGTATATCTCGACGTCAGAACCGACTACCTTCAGGTCCTTTATCACGCTAGGTATCGTATCGCTATCGAGCCTAGCCTTAGCCTTGAAGTCCACCCTTATCGTCTTGAACTCGAAAGGAGTGCCAGCTAACAAGGGGAACTCGAAGACCCTCTTGTACCCGTTCACACTAGTTAGCTTCATGCTGGATTCAGTGAAGAGGAGCTCAACCCTCTCCTTGTTCTTCACTCTCTTCAGGACCTTAGCTAGGTCAGTGAAGTCTATCCCGTAGAACCTCTCAGCTTCAGCCTCGAAGTCTATGAAGTAAGCCCTAGGTAGGGAGATCTGTATCATCGCAGTCTTAGACGGATCTAAAGCTTGGAGGCCGAAGCCCCAATCACGGTCTATCTTGACTGAAGCCTCACCTACTAAGGACTCCACAGCCTCAACTATCGCTTTCAGAGTTCCGGCTTCCTCGAAGACAACCCTATTGGGCATCCTCAACACCCTCCACTACGTTCAACACCTTCCTCCTCAGTAGCTCTACCTTCCTCAGCAGACTTATATCTATTCCTGAGAGGTTCGCTATTGCGTAAGCTTGGACCTCCTTGAACTCACCCGATGATATGAGGGAGCCCACTAAGTAGACTAAATCCCTAGGCTTGAACTCAGGTGCCTTGTCGTGGTAAACTCTAGCCCTTCCCGTGCCGTCCTCCACGACCAAGCAGTTCTCGAAGACGCTAACCACTACACCGAGTATAGCTACCTCACCTCCCTCCAGCTCAGCTATCTTCCTCCAGTACATCGAGATCACCTAAAGGAAGTCCACCAGCTTGGTCGTCCTCTTGCCTCTCACATCGTCCACTAGGAAATCCGATAGATCAGTCCCATTCGAGTCCTTATGTTCCTTGAACAAAGATGATACCTCTTCCTCTATCAGTTTGACCCTCTGGAGCAAGTAGCCCTCCACTCCGTACCTCCTCATCAGATCGAGCGTCGGCCTTAAGTACTTCATCACAGTCCCCTTGTGTACTGTCAGCACTATGTTGCCTCCGCACCTCAGACACCTCCCTGAGATAGGAGGCCTCCTGTACTTAGCGTTGCACTCAGTACACCTGAACTCCTGCTGCCCGAACCTCCTCAAGTTGCCCACCATGTCCCTCAGGAAGTGCGAGGTTATAGCTCTAGCTAAAGCGTCCATCGAATCTACAGCTCTTATCTTCCTCTCCAGCGAGAAATGAGCTTCCATCTTATCTGACATCGTCTCCAACTTCCTGTAAGTCGTCTGAAGGGGTCCTATATCTACCTTAGATGTCTCCACAGAACTCATGATCCTCGGGTAAGTATCCCCAGCTTCTACCCTGCTCCCGACAGTTTCAATAAGACCTCTGATCTTCGATGGGTCTTCGTACCTGTAAGTAGCTTCGTAGAACTCCAGGGGGAGCTCTCTCACGACCTCCATGTTGTAGACCTCGTCATCTACGTACTTAGGATCTATCCTCGCTACCAGGAGGAGAGGCGCATCCTCCCTCCCTCCTGGCGTTGAGGGAAGGAACTCCTTTGAGAAGTTAAGGAGGGCATCTAGAAGGAGCATTATAGAGTCCTCATCACCATCTACGTTCCTCCTCTTAGCTGCGTGAAGGAAGGGGTGAGCGAAGAGCACGTCAGCATCCGTGAAGCCTACTACCCTAGCCAAGTTGGCTACGAACGTGTGAGGCGATATCGTGAGTATAAGCTTCCCCACTAGATCTTCCTCCTTCCCCACATTGTAGAAAGGTTTCAAGCCGTAAAATTTCGTTAGGAGGTCGTCCACGTATCTAGCCACTGAGACCAAGTACTTAGCAGCTGCCCTAGGTATCACCACATCTTGAACCTTCAGTTCTAAGAGCTGGTCATCGCTCCTAAGCTCCCTACCATCCGTATCGAACTCATAACCTAGCTCCTTGAGCTTATCCAAGCTGACCCCTACTTCAGACGGTTTGAAGTGAGTCAGGACCGCGTTTACAGCATCGAACCTCAAGGTACCGTCCTTGAAGACGTGAAGCCCGTGCTTAGCTCTCAGCAACCCCTTCTCAATAGGCTCAGGTATCTTGGATCCACTGGTCAACCCCTTAACCCCTTTGACCTTTGAGATCAATTCTTGGCTCTCCCCCATTCTCCTCAAGGCTCTATCCACTTCCTCCTTCACGCTTACCTTCACGTTCCTGTAGGGGACTGGATCAGCCCCCGAGTGCTCTTGACACCTCCCGTTCACCTGCTTCCCGCAGATAGGACAGAAGGAGAGCTTGGAAGTAGGGGAGCCACAGTTAGGGCACTTGAAGAGAGTCGTCTTATTACCGCAGCTCCTACAGAGCCTCAGGGCTACCTCCACGGATATCACGCCCTTTCTGTAAGCTGCCTCTAAAGACCTAGAGGACCCCTTCAAGTTACCCAAGGGGAAGAGGAGGTTCACAGGTGGCTTCATCTTCCTAGGCTTCGCTTTCTCAGGCCTCCCTACCCTCATCCCAATCTTAATAGGACCTTTAGGCATCACCCTGACGTCCAAGAAGTCGTTGAGGAGTTCGAGGGTAGCGTAGCTAGAGTAACCGCTAACAGAACCTGGGAGCCTCTCAGCTAGGTAGCTGAGTAGCTTCCAATCGCTCTCGCTCAGCAGCAAGCTCCCATCTGCTACCTTATGAGGGATCCCTAGGACCTCTAGTACTCTCTTCAACTCGCTGCTTGACTTAAGCTTCCCTCCTGAGGAGCTCCTCACCGCCTTGACTAACTCGAGAAGCTCCTCCACCCTCAAGTGCTCCCAGTAGTAAGTGAACTTAGGGTGTAGCGGGACTCCTAGCTCCCTAGATACCTTGAGAGCTTCCTCGAAGTCCTTAGGCTCCCTCGCTTCAAACCCCCTCCTCCTGACCAACCCGTTCCACCACTCCTCAGTCCAAGCCGACGGGAGGAGGGGATGGTTGTTCTCCAAGAACTCCCCGTAAGCTATGAGCACGTCCCCTAGGTGTATGACCTCCTCAACCTCATCTAAGAGCTCTAAGGCCCTCTCAGGATCATCAACCCTAACTACGCTCCCGTCCCTCAGCCTCACAGTAGGTCCCTCTATCGAGTCGACTGGCATCACTACAGCGCTCTTCCCAGGCCTCTCTGTCCTGACCTGAGTCCCGACAGCTAAGAAGCTATCGAGTAGGTACATAGTAGCTGGGTTAATCCCTATTGAAGCTAGTCCCGTATTCCTAGCCCTTCCGTACCTCAGCCTGAACCCTCCTACTCTAGAGGGGTGCGAGAGCACGGGCCTGCCCATCACAGCGTCCTTAAGGTACTTGTAAGAAGGTTCAACTAAGGGGCAGCCGCTAGCCTCCTGCTCTGCTTTCTCCTCCCCTCCTCTCTCGATCCAGCTCCAGTAAGAATCATCGAAGTCTTCTATCCTCTCCCTTATCTGATCTATTATCCTCCTCAGCTTCTTCGCCTTCTGGACTAAGCAGTCGTTTATGACCAGTACGGCACCTCCCCTGACCCTGTTCGTCTCAACCCTAGCTAAGTTCCTGAAGGAAGATACCTCCTCCCTCTCAGTAGGAGGGCCTGTTATCTCCACCGGCAGGTTCATCACAACCCTCCTCACTTCCCCAGGCTCTGAGTTGT
>JAVQRZ010000197.1:0-2129 GCA_033582115.1 Candidatus Korarchaeum sp.
TTCGATAAGGAAAGTAAGATCACTGAGCTTTCCTATAAGGAAGGGAGAGGTTCTCAGCGTTAAAATCATTGGGGAGGGGTGGAAGGTCGGTGAAACTCTAGCCGTAGCTAGAGAGAGGGTAATGACGGTGTTAGATGTTCCTCCGGTCCCCCTCGGCTCCTACGTGAGGGTCAGGGTGATAAGGGATAAGGATAACATACTCTACGCTAGGTTCATCGGGAGGGGAGTGTGAAGTCTGCTGCTCAGTCACGCTTATGTTTAACGAATCTATGCTCTTGAGGTGAGGGAAATGGAGGTCACGTTATCGAGAGGAGAGATCGAACTGCTTGAGAAACTCAGCTCAGCGGGAGGGAGAGCTAGGGTAGAGGAACTGAGCATGGATAGGAGCAAGGTGATGGCATTAGCTGAACTGCTTAAGGAGAAGGGGCTCGTGGAAGTAGTTGAGAGAAGAAGAAAGGTTCTGAAGCTTACGGAGAGAGGTCTAAAGCATGTGAGAGAGGGTCTCCCGGAGGAGAAACTGATCAGAGCTTTGAAGGAGAGAGGAGGAAGGGCTAAGGTAAGCGAGCTCATCAGCTCCATTGATGAAGCAGAATTAAACGTAGCCATAGGTGAGGGAAGGAGGAAAGATTTAATCAAAATTGAGAGTTTACACGGAGAGATCTCATTGTCCCTGCTAGTGGATGAGGTCCCGGAGGGGAAGCTGCTCAATGAAGTGATTCTAAGGGAGGTTGAAGAGTTAGAAGTAGATCAGGAGGTCCTCAGGAACCTGAGGAGGAGGGGACTCGTGGAGGTAGAGGAATTAGCTGAAGTAGAGCTTATACTCACTCAAATAGGATTGGACGCAGCACAAGGTAGGGTGCAGATAGTCGAGGAGATAGGCAAGTTAGCGAGGGACATGATAATAACGGGTGAGTGGAGGAGGAAGAAGCTCAAAGCGTATGATGTGAGAGCGAGGCCTCCTCTCACGTACCCGGGCAAACCTCACCCCTACGTCCAATTCCTAGAGGAAGTTAGGGAAATACTCGTAGGAATGGGGTTCGTTGAGGTGAAGAGCCCGATCGTTGAGAGCGAGTTCTGGAACTTCGACGTGCTCTTCCAAGCTCAAGACCATCCAGCCAGGGAGGTACACGACTCCTATAAGGTCTCATATCCTAGGGCGCCAGCCGACTTATCGAGGCACCGAGAACTCGTTATGAAGGTCGCTAGGACTCATGAGGACGGGTGGATCACCGGCTCTAAAGGGTGGGGATATAAGTGGAGCTTCGATATAGCAAGGAGACTGATCCTCAGATCTCAGACGACAGCAGCATCAGCTAGGTCCTTAGCTGAGGGGTTAGAGGTACCTAGTAAGATATTCGCTATAGATAAGGTCTTCAGACCTGAGGCGCCCGACAGGACGCATGCCGTAGAGTTCCATCAGTGCGAAGGGGTTGTGCTCGCTGAAGGTATGAACGTTAGACACTTAATGGGGTTTCTAGCGGAATTCTCTAAGAATTTAGGGTTTAACGAGATTAAGTTTAAGCCTGCCTACTTTCCATTCACTGAACCCAGCGTGGAGGCTTACGTTAAGCACGGAGAACTCGGTTGGATAGAGATAGCTGGCTCCGGGCTCTTCAGGCCTGAGATGCTTATCCCCTTGGGCTACGAGTACCCTAGGGTCCAAGCTCTCGCTTGGGGGATAGGTATCGGGAGGCTAGCTATGATAAGGCTGGGTCTGGAGGACATAAGGGACCTCCACTCTCAGAGCTTGGAATACCTGAGGAACGCTCTTCTCGTGTGGTGAGGGATATGCCGGTAGTGAGCTTCAGTAGGAGTGAGATGGAGAGAATCTGGAGGGAATTCAGCGAGGAAGAGATATCAAATCTCCTAGAATTCACTAAACTTAATTTAGAGTCCTTCGGGGATGAGATTACGTTCGAAGTGACTTCCGATAGGATGGATCTAGTGACCTTGGAGGGGATAGTCAGGTGCCTGAAGGGCGTCTCCAACGAGGAGTTAGGCCTACCTAAGTACGTTGTGAGCAGGAAGATATTCAGAGTGGATGTAGGTAGAGGGGTAGACAGAGTAAGGCCCTACGTAGTAGCAGCTCTCGTCAGGAACGTAGACCTCAAGACAGAGGAGTCGTTGAT
>JAVQRZ010000198.1:0-6781 GCA_033582115.1 Candidatus Korarchaeum sp.
CTTGTACAGGAAGACCTCCTCGACGTACCTCTCGACCTCCTCGTGAGTTGGGACGTACCTATTCAAACCGAGCCTCTGCCTTATGTAGTCAGCCATTATGACGCTCATAGCTCCTTCAGTACCCCCGGCGGTCCTTATTGGCCCGTTGTAGTAAACCGAGAGATAGCTACTGCTCCCCGATCCCTTCACCTCGACCTTGCTTATCCCCTCTATAGGCGCTGATACGGTAGCGTCTGTTATTATAGCCATCCCCACCCTTAAGGCAAGCTCAGCTCTCTCCCTCTCATTCAGCTTGACTTCTACCTTGCTCTCCTCACCCTTCCTCACTACTATCTCGCTTATCACCCTGAAAGCCGTCTCTACCTTGCTACCCGTAGCTTCGAGCCAGTACCTCACTCTCTCGCCTATAGATCTGCTCCCGAAGAGCGTTGCTACCCTCTCGTGAAGCTCATTCGCTATACCTATCTCTACTTCATCCCTTGGGTCTAAACCGAGGGATCTAGCTGCTCTAGCTACTGAGAGCGCTTCCTCAAGCCCCTTCCTCAAGGATTCGAAGTAATCCTCCATCAGTTACTGAGAGAGGAGAGGGTGTATAAATCAGCAACCTCCCTCATCACCTCCGTTTTTATACTAAGCTCGCGATACCGACCTGTGGTAACATGGGGAGGAGAAAGAGGAGGACGATGGTCCCTGTCAGGAGGAGAAGGAAGTCAGCCTTCCTCAGATGTCCTTCCTGCCAGCACAACTCGATAACTGTAGAGATAAGCAAGAAGGATGCTAAAGCAGTGATAAAGTGTTTCAATTGCGGTCTAGTTAGGGAAATGGAGCTCAAGCCTGGAGAGGGAAAGGTAGACGTCTACACTAGGTTCTTCGATGCTTTCGTTGAGAGTCAGCCATGAGCAGGAGCTTCCCTGAGGAACTTAGGTTCATCGACTACTTTAGTGTCCTCATAAGCTTTCCTCAGGGCTTTCACGTTGATATCAGCTGCTCTCTTAAGTATGTTCCTTATTGCTTTCTCAGCGCTCTCCAGTGAGAAGAGCTCAGCTCCCTTAACGAGAGCCCCCACCATAGCTGAGTTCGGTATCGGGAGGCCTGCTACCCTGAGCCCAAGCTCTATGCTTATAGCTGTAGCGTCCACGAAGGCTAACTTGCTCACCCTAGCTGGTAGCGGTAGCTCGCTTATATCGTGAGGAGCGTTCGCTACGACTACGGTGCTCGGCTTAACCCCCCTCCAAGCTGACTCCATCTTCAGGAACATAGGGTCCATGAGCACTAGTACGTCAGGTTCGTATATCTGGCTCCTCAGCCTTATGGGGGAGCTCCCTATCCTAGTGAATGCAGTTACAGGGGCGCCTCTCCTCTCAGCCCCGAAGAAGGGGAAAGCTTGGGACCACTTTCCCTCTAGGAAAGCAGCTCCTGCAGCTATCCTAGATGCTAGGACAGCGCCCTGCCCACCTCTTCCGTGCCATCTCACCTCTACTACATCCTCCAAACGCGTCCCCCTGAGATAAGGGAGTGTAAACTTTAAAAACGGTGATTCCGAGGTTGGAGGGAAGAGCGTTCCCTATGGGGGTGCCTAGTTGGTAGAGTCGGAAGGTGACGATATCGCCCTAGAGGGGGGAAAAGCCCCCCTGGAATTTGATGAGGAGGAAACTCCGATCGAGGAGGAAGGAAGAAGGGAGAGAAGACCGAAAAAGCTCATTAAGATCAACGTTGAGGAGAGCCTCATGGTACCGAAGCATGAGCTAGTGAGCGAGGAGGAGAGAGCTGAGTTAGTGAGGAGGTATGGTCCCTTAGAGCTATTCCCAAAGATATTAGCTAGCGACCCTATGGTAGAGAGGTTAGGAGCGAAACCAGGAGACTTGATAAGGATCTACAGGGAGGAGGGGATTTACTACAGGTACGTAGTAGGTGAGAGGAGACATTAAGGGTGATATCCTTGCTATCAAAACGGAATAATGATATCGATTTCTACCCTCTCGTTAAGGCTTACTTCAAGGAGAGGGGGTTAGCTGACGTTCAAATAGAGTCCTTCAATAGGTTCCTAGAGAGGGGGATACAGGAAGTAGTCGATGCCTTCAGGGAGATAGAGCTCGTTGAGAACTACAAGCTCATCTTAAGCAGGGTTCACGTCGGGAGACCTGAGATAGATGAGTACGATGGTTCCTCCCTCCCAGCAATGCCGAACGAGATAAGGCTCAGGAACGCTGACTACATAGCTCCTGTGGAGCTGGAGGTTAAGGTCTACGCTGGAGGGATGGAGCTGAAGACTGAGAGGGTCAGGATAGGCCACCTACCCATAATGGTGAAATCCAAGGGTTGCTACCTCTACGGGTCTGATGAGAAGAAGCTGATAAGCAAGGGAGAAGATCCTAGGGACCCTGGAGGCTACTTCATAATAAACGGGTCCGAGAGGGTCCTCGTGATGAGGGACGACATAGCCCCGAACAAGGTGATAGTTGAGCAGACAGTAGCTGAGAACAAACCTTACTCCCACGTAGCTCAAGTGGTCTCAGCTAGAGCTGGTCTGAGGACTAGACTCTACTTAGAGTACTACATGAGGGACGGTACGATAAAAGCTTCTACAGGGGCTTTGAGGGGTATTCCCGTCGCGATGCTACTCAAAGCCCTGGGGTTAGAGAGGGATGAGGATATAGTCGATGCTATATCCTCAGTCGATGAGGAGATAAGGAACGAGTTCCTCTACAGCTTAGATGACGTGCAGAGGAGGGCTGAGGAGGAAGGAACTTCTGGTATGATAAATCAGGAGGAAGCTCTTGATTACATAGGGAGGAGGCTCATCCAAGCGGTCCCCAGAGCTGATAGGATCAGGTACGCTAAGGAGTATCTTAAGAACAACTTCCTCCCGCACATAGGGACTAGTGAGGAGGACTTCATGGTTAAGGCTTACTTCCTAGCTAAGATTATAGAGAAGCTCCTGAAGGTAGTCAGGGGGAAGCTGGAGCCTGATGATAAGGACCACTTCTCGAACAAGAGGCTCAGGCTAGCAGGTACCTTGATGCAAGAGGTCTTCAGGGACTCCTTTTACCAGCTCGTCAGGAGGCTCAAGGAGAAAGCTGATGAGCAGTTGAGCAGCGGGGTCTACGATCTTGACATAAGGAGGATAATCCAGAGCCAGAAACTAGTAACTCAGAGGATACTCAGAGCTGTAGCGACAGGCGCTTGGCCTGGTGGGGACCTAGGGGTCAGTCAGAACTTGGAGAGGACGAACTACATAGCTACGCTCCACCACCTCAGGAGGGTGAACTCACCGCTACCAGCGGGTCTCCCGCTTCACGAAGTGAGGCAGATACACGGGACGAGTGTAAGTAGGCTCTGCCCCTTAGAGACACCTGAAGGAACTAACGTAGGGCTCGTGAGGAGCTTAGCTATCTTCTGCGATGTTACCTTCGGGACGGATCCTGAGCCCATAATCGAGATGATACTCGACTGGGGGGTTAAGCCAGCTAGGAACGCTAAACCTAAGGAAGCAGGGAGCCTAACGCCTATCTACGTCAACGGTAGGCTAGTGGGTTTTACAGATGAGCCTGAGGATCTTATCAAGTTCCTGAGGGAGAAGAGGGATAAGCTGAGCACTGAGGTCAACTTCATATACAGTAAGGAGGAGAACGCTATCTTCGTGAACGCTGATGCCTGTAGGATGAGGAGACCCCTCATCCCAATAAGCAGGTTGAGAGAAGCTATAGAGCTTCTCCCCAAGGTGGAGTCAGGGGAGCTGAGCTTTACCGATCTAGTTAGGAAGGGGGTAATTGAGCTACTGGATGCTGATGAGGAGGAGTACGCTATAGTGGCTCAGAGCTTGGATGAGGTAACTGAACATCATACTCACTTGGACTTCGCTCCTTACGCTATGTTCGGCGTAGCCGCTTCCCAGATACCATACGCTGAGCACAACAACATACCTAGGGACATAATAGGTGCTAACATGGTCAGGCAGGGCTTAGGGGAATACTTAGCTAACTGGAGGCTCAGGTTCGATAGCAGGGCTTTCCTGATGTTCTACCCGCAGAAGCCCATAGTTGAGACCAGGGGGGCTGAGATCACAGGCTATAACTACAGGCCCTCAGGTCAGAACTTAGTCGTAGCGTTGCTCCCTATGGACGGCTACAACATGGATGACGCTCTGGTCATGTCGAAGGGAGCTATAGACAGGGGAGCAGGTAGGGCTGTTTTCTTCAGGACCTACGAGTCTGAGGCTAGAAGGCACGCGATAATAGAAGGGGATAAGTTCGAGAACCCAGCTATGCTCAAGAAGGTATCGGGTAAGAAGGAGGAGCAGTACTACCAGAAGCTCGGGGAGGACGGTATAGTAGACCCTGAGACTTACGTCGAGGGAGGGGATGTCCTCATAGGTAAGACGAGCCCTCCGAGGTTCTCCCCTGAGCTCACCGTCGGTACTGGATACCCACAGTACACGTTCGAGAGGAGGGACACCTCAGTATCGATGAGGGCTTGGGAGAGGGGTGTGGTAACTGATGTGCTCTTAGTCACCAAGACCGGAGGGGAGAAGCTCGTCAGAGTTAACGTTAGGGAGACAAGACCTCCTGAGCTAGGGGATAAGTTCGCAACGAGACACGGGCAGAAGGGGGTCCTGGGGATGATATACAAGCACGAGGACATGCCCTTCACAGTTGATGGTATAGTGCCCGATATAGTGCTCGATCCTCACACGATACCATCTAGGATGACGATAGGCCAGCTCTACGAGATAATAGCTGGGAAGGTGGGCGCTCTCGAAGGGAGGTTCGTGGACGGGACTCCCTTCATGTCAGAGCCTGTTGAGGATTTAATGGAGGCTTTAGTGAAGCTGGGCTTCGAGTACAGCGGTGAGGAGGTTATGTACGATGGTAGGACTGGGAGGATGATAAAGGCGCCTGTCTTCATAGGGATAAGCTACTATCAGAGGTTGAAGCACATGGTGAGGGATAAGATACACGCTAGAGCTAGGGGCCAGATGCAGCTCCTCACGAGGCAGCCTGTCGAGGGAAGGGCTAGGGGAGGAGGTCTGAGGTTAGGTGAGATGGAAGGAGAGGTGCTGATATCACACGGGGCTGCTTCCGTTATGAGGGATAGGTACGTGGATCAGTCGGATAAGACGATAGTTTACGTTTGTAAGGAGTGCGGAACGATCGCTTTCTTCAATCAGAAGACCAATGAGTTCTTCTGCCCGAGGTGCCAATCTTCAGTCGAGGTAAAGCCCTTGATCACGAGTTACGCGTCGAAGCTTTTCATAGAGGAGCTGATGAGCGGGCATATAGATGTCAAGCTTAGCGTGAAGGAGGAGACCTGAGGGTGATAGCATGGCCTTGATATGGGAGCCGGTACCTGAGGACGAGATCCTTCCCTACAAGCTAGATAAAGTGATCTTCGGGCTCATCTCCCCAGCTGACGCGAGGAAGATAGGTTTCATAGAGATAACAGAGCCAACAGCTTACGATGAGGGCGGTCTTCCTGTGCAGGGAGGTGTTCTTGACCCTAGGCTTGGGACGATCAACCCGAGGCAGAGGTGTCCTGTCTGCGGGAACCTCCCTAAGAACTGCCCGGGGCACTTCGGTAGGATAGAGTTAGCTATGCCTGTAGTCCACATAGGTTACGTTAAGAGGATAAAGGACGCCCTTAATACTGTCTGCCACAAGTGTGGGAAGGTCCTGCTTCCTCAAGATAAGAGAGCTTATTTCATAGAGAGAGCTCGTGAATACGCTGAGGGGAACCCTGAGAAGGTTGTAGAAGATGAGCTAGTCAGGGCTGTGAGGGATTACGTGAAGGTCTACGCGAAGAAGCACAAGAAGTGTCCTCAATGCGGGGCTCCTATCCACAGGGTCGAGCTGGAGGAGGTTTATAAGTTCATCGTGAAGGAACCTGAGCCTAGGAGACTCTGGCCGAACGAGATAAGGGATATCCTAGAGAGGGTTAGCGATGACGATTCTCTCCTCATAGGGTTCGATCCTGAGAGGTCTAGGCCGGAGTGGGCTGTCTTAACCGTTCTTTTAGTTCCTCCACTTACCGCTAGACCTTCGATATACCTAGAGACGGGAGAGAGATCTGAGGACGACTTGACCCACATATTAGTAGAGCTCCTGAAGGCCAACAGGAAGCTGAGCAATTCTAAGAAGATGGGCGCGCCTGTTAGCATGGTGGAGAGCGAGTGGGATCACCTGCAGTATTGGGTAAGCGTCTTCTTCAACAACGCTACTGCTAACATGCCTGTAGCTATGCAGAAGGGGACTAAGAGACCTCTGAAGTCCCTATTCCAGAGGCTCAGCGGGAAGGAGGGGAGGCTCAGGAAGAACCTAATAGGGAAGAGGGTCAACTTCTCAGCTAGGACAGTGATATCCCCTGATCCTATGATAGATATAGATGAAGTAGGCGTCCCCGTTGAGGTAGCTATGGTCCTCACGGTTCCAGAGTACGTGAACGAGAACAACATAGAGAGGATGAAGGAGATCGTGATGAGAGGGCCTGACGAGTACCCCGGAGCCAATGCCATAAGGAAGGGAGGGGTCACACCGATAAGCTTGAAGATACTCCAGAGGAAGGGAAGGGATGCATTGAGGGAAGCAGCTGAGCAGCTTGAACCTGGGGACGTAGTTGAGAGACACCTCATGGATGGAGATTACGTCATATTCAACAGGCAGCCCTCCTTACACAAGTTGTCCATGCTGGGCCATAGGGTTAAGGTGCTCCCTGGAGCTACCTTCAGGCTCCACCCTGCTGTCTGCGTCCCTTACAACGCTGATTTCGATGGGGATGAGATGAACCT
>JAVQRZ010000199.1:0-9808 GCA_033582115.1 Candidatus Korarchaeum sp.
GGGAGGGCCGAAGAGGAGCACTCCCTTAGGTGGGTCTATCCCTAAGTGCCTGAACAACTCCGGATGCCTCAATGGTAGCTCTACCATCTCCCTTATCCTCTGAATCTCCTCCCTAAGTCCTCCTATATCCTCGTAAGTGACAGTAGGCAGGACTACCCTCGCTAGCTCGACGGGGGACTCCCTTACCTCTATTATAGTATTAGGACCCACCTTCCCGTAGGTTCCCGGGCTGACGCTCACTACAATGAGTGAGATGAACCTTTGGAATATGGGGATAAGCACTATATCGCCTTTAGTTACCGCGAAATCCAATAGCCTCCTCTTCACCCAAGTGTGGAAGTCAGGAGCTACCCTTATCATGTGGTCCTGAGGGGCTAGGACCACCTTAGACGCCTCCCCGACGTCAACAGGCCTAACTCTCACCTTATCTCCGGTCCTAACCCCTGCGTTCCCCTTCACTATCTTATCCATCCTTATGTACCTCGTCCCCACGTCCATGCTGACCGAGGGCATCACTCTAGAGTGAGTCACTCTAGACCCGTAGATCCTCAAGTAGTCCCCGCTTGTGAGATCGAGCTGCTTCATTATCTCAGGGTCTAATCTAACTATTCCTCTCCCGAAATCAGCTTGTTTTATTATATCAGCTACTATAAGCGTCGCATCCCTGCTCTCCCTCTCCTCATCTCTCTCGAGGTTTTGCTTCTTGACCAACTGCTACACCTAATTATGGCAGCAAGAAGCATTTATTAATCTTCATTCAACACTCGCCACTAATGAAAATCAGCGTGGGAGGTATGAGGGATCCGCTGTTACAAGAGGGGTTTTGAAGAGCTCTTGAGTAGAAACTCAACAGATCTCGAGCTATTTTTCATAGTAGTGTACCTCTACTCTATTAGAGAGGTAACTCTGGGGGTGTTTTATTGGAGCTAGGAGTTGAAGTAGTCCCTTTAAGCTTTCAGAAGTTCCTTAGATCAATTTCTAGTGTTATAGGTTATTTTGACTTCGTATCTATACCCGAATGCCCCTTTGGAAAGCTGATGCCATCATCTCTAGTGCTCTCCGTAGTAGCTAGGGGGTTCGGAGTTAAGGCTGTCCCTAACTACAGAGTAATGGATAGGAGCGAACTGGGGTTTCTATCCGAGATGATAGCTCTCTCTGAGATTGGGATCAGGAGGATAGTTATAGTTAGAGGGGATTTACCATCGATAGGGCTTCCAACGCACTTAAACCCTGTGAGTGCGATAAAGCTCCTTAAAGAACATGGGATAAGGATGGAGATCGGTGTGACCTCACCTGTCAAGCCCACGGAATCTCTTAAGGCTAAGATAGAAGCTGGTGCAGACTTCGTAGTAACACAACCCATCCAATCCGAAGAGGAGGTAGTCGATCTGATCGACCTCTTGGAAGGTACTCCCCTTTACGTGATGGTGATGCTGGGCATCGAGGAGTTAGATGCAAGGGTGCTCAGGGATATGGGTATCAATGAGGTCAAGAGAGTAGATTATAGAGAGCTCATAAGGGAACTTGAGAGGAGCTCTAAGGTCAAGGGAGTGATTATAAGCTCTCCTAAGGGTATATCGAAAGCTATTGAACTTCTGAGGTGATGAAGTCATGTTCCTCAGAGAGGGGTTAGCTCTTATGGTAGCATCGATATTCTACAAGGGAGACCTCAGGGTGAAGGATCACGTGCGTGGGGTATTCGATAGGGAGGAGCAGAGGAGGAGGGTGGAAAGGGACATCAGGGTCTCTAGAGAGCTTCATATACCTTACGCTCTAGATGTCATAATACCCTCCCCCGAAGCAGTTGAGCCATATCTGAGGTTCGCCTCGGAGTTTGGAATCCCCATCCTCATAGATGGCTTAGATCCTGTTGTTAGGATTCACGCTTACAGGAAGGCTAAGGAGTTGAGGATAGAGGAGATGTCATTAGCTAACGCTATCTATAGGGATACAGGAGAGGAGGAGCTATCTGCCATAAGGGAATGGGGATAAGGTCAGCTATATTAGTTGCTTTTGACACTAGAGATGCCCTCAGAAGCATTAAGAAGGAGGAAAAGCTGAGGATCCTTGAGGAGGAGCTGATACCCAAGGCTGAGAGACTGGAGTGGAGGATTTCATGGTCGATGTCGTAGTACTGGACCCAGCTTCTATACCCTCTGCTGCTGAATCGATGATCTTCCTCAAGGAGAGAGGATACAAGGTTGGTTGCGCTCCTGCTAACGCGCTTGCGTTTATCAGTAAGAGAAGGTTCGGTGAGGAAGCTACCCCATGTTGGCCGCAGCTCTAGCTTACCTGAGGATTAAGGGGGCTGATTTCCTAATATTCGGTCCAGTTGGGAGGTTGAGCGGGATAGCTAAGGGATTAGCCCTATTAGAATCCTTCCTAGCCTTAGAACGTGGTTTAGAGAAGAATAAATTGAGAGAACACCCATCTATCATACTAAAGGAGCTCCAGAGGATCTTTCAAGAGGTATCAAGAGGTTAGCTCCTTTCTATAAGCTTTCTGGCTTCAACACCCAGCAGTCTCCCTAGTTCCCTCGCCTCCCTAAGGTCATCGTCCCTCGGCTTACCCTTGACTTCCATCTCACCAATTACAGGTATCTTAAGGGATTCTAGAGATTCTCTTATAGACTTCAAGGCGCCTCCTCCCCATCCAAAAGTCCCTATAATTGCTGAGACTCTATTTTTAGGCTTGTACTCCTCAAGAAGGTCTAGGTAGTACCTGACCCCTAGGAAAGGCCTTCCGTTGTGAGTCGATGATGCTATGAGGATAGCAGCAGAATCTAGCGTCAGGGCTAGCAGGTCATCCGGGCCGGCTTCAGCGCTGTCCACAACTATCGCCTTAAGCCCCTCTTCCTCAAGACCTCTAGCAGCCTCCCTAGCCAGGGCTTCAGCGTTACCGTACTGGCTGCCGACTAGCACTAAGGCCCTACCCTTAGGCCTCCAAGAGGCCCAGTCCTCGTAAATCTTGATTATGCTATCAATATCCCTATGAAGAGCTCCATGGCTCGGAGCTATTAGCTTAGGCTTTAGTTCCTTGACTCTAGATAGGGCTCTCTCGACCATCCCCGAGTAGGGCATTAGTATAGAAGCGTAGTAGTCAATTAGCTCGAAGTCATCCTCATCTAAGTACAACTTCTCGCTAGCTAAATGCGATCCGAAGAGATCGCAGGTGAAGAGAATATTCTCCTCCTCTAAGTAAGTCATCATAGTATCAGGCCAGTGGATCATAGGTGCTACGATGAACCTAAGGGTCCTATCTCCTAGATAAAGTCTCTCTCCTTCCTTAACTTCTCTAAATCTACTCTTAGGGTAGTCCGCAAGGGACTCCCCTATGGTAATAGCTTGTTTCGTCCCCAAGAGCAGGGCCTTAGGGGCTCTCCTCATGAGCTCGGCTATCGTCCCTGAGTGATCAGGTTCCGTATGCTGTGTTATGATATAATCCAATTCCTTCAGATCGATCTCCCTACTGAGAGCTCTGAAGAAGTCCTCAGAGAATGCAGCATCTACACCGTCTATTAATGCCTTCTTCTCCCTCCCCTCAACTAAGTAGAAGTTGTAGGAAGTACCCTTAGGTATCGGCCAGAAGTTCTCGAACCGCTTAGAGACCCTATTTAGGACCCTAAAGAACGTTACGCTATCAGATATCTTACTGATAACTGTAGACATTCGCATCACCTAGGCTTAAGATCCCTACAATATAAAAGCGAGAATAAGGAGCCCTCATCGGATCGCTAAGCTCTTCATCACGTACTTCTTAGCTCTAGCGTAGGCGTAAAGCGAGGACATAGCAGCCGAGGCCCTCTCCGGAGTTGGGTAAGCAGCGACCTTCTGCTTATTCAAGAAGTTGACTGCTTCAGCTACCTCAGGTCCGCCTACCATCCCAACAGTGACAGGTTTCGAGTTATCGGATTCCCTAATTGCATCCACTATACCCTTCGCTACTCCCAGGGGCGTCGTTACTGCTGTCTGGCAATATAAGACAGTCACGGCGTGAACCTCAGGATCCTTAAGGGCAGCTAGCGTCCCTCTGTAGTACCAATCGTCAGGAGCCATTCCCGTCATATCTATAGGGTTAGCGAATGAAGCGAAGGGAGGTGTGAACTTCCTTATCTCCTGAACTAAGCTCTCGGGGGGTTTCTTGAGGTAAACGCTATTATCAGCAAAGGTATCAGTAGATTGAACTCCCGCTCCTCCTCCGTTAGTGATGACGACTAGGTTCTCACCCTCGGGGACGCGGTTCCAAGCGAGAGCCTTAGCCCAGTCGAATGCTTCCTCAACGCTCTTAGCCATTAGAATGCCGCTCTGCTTGAAAGCGCTCTCATATATAGCAACACTTCCAGCCATGGATCCAGTGTGACTTGCTGCAGCTCTAGCGCCTACTTCAGTCCTCCCGGCTTTTATCACTATTATCGGCTTCCTCGAGCTCACTCTAGCCGCTACATCTATGAACTCCCTACCCCTTCCGGGGGCCAAGCCCTCTAAGTAGATCATTATAACATCTGTATTCGGGTCCCTATCGAAGAAATCTAAGAGGTCAACGTCATCTATGTCGGCCTTATTACCGACACTGACTATAGCTGAGACCCCTATGTTCTCCACTATCGTGTACCCCATCAGAGCGATACCCAAAGCCCCGCTCTGAGAGATGAAAGCAACGTTACCCGATATCACATCCTTAGGTCCGAAGGAAGCATTTAACCTACTTGGTGCGTAAACATAACCGAATATATTGGGTCCTAGAACCCTGATACCGTAACTGTGAGCTCTACTGACGAGCTCCTCCTCAAGCTCCTCATTGCCGACTTCCTTGAAGCCCGATGTTATAACTACAGCGAACTTAACCCCGGCTTTACCGCAGTCATCGATGACAGCTAGTACTTTATCTGAAGGGATTGATATCACAGCTACGTCCACGCGATCAGGGACCTCTGATATCTTAGGGTAGCACTTCAGACCCATGAGCTCATCTACCGTAGGGTTTATAGGGTAGACCTTCCCCTTGAACCCGTATCCCACCACGTTCCTCAGGATCTGGGATCCTATCTTACTAGGATCCTTAGATGCCCCAACGATAGCTATCGATAATGGGTTGAATAGCTTATCTAGGTCCCCCATGAAGACACCCTTACCAAGTTCTATTGCTGTAAAATAATAAAAATTTCTTGAATGAGGAAGGAAGGTAATATCAATTTGTTTACTATTTATTTTTACCCATATTCATAAGGTATATTGGTGGATTATTATATACAAAATTCATTTATTTAAACCTATATTCTAATTAATGTTTTCGACTTCAGTGAGACCCTTTAAACGCTCCTTAAGGATCTCCTTCAAACCCAGGTAGATCAGGATTAACGCTACGATAGTAACCGCTATGAAGGGATCGGAGCAACTCTCACTTGGGCTCTTAGCTTCACATTTGAATAGTAAGGAGGAGAGGAAGGAAGGGTTAATGTAAGTGATCAAGGAGAATGAAAGAAGGAGCTCGATTAAAGGGGATATAGGTAAATTGGAGAGAATAGCAACCCCGACGATACCCCAAGATGGTTTCAAACCTGATAATAGTGTCATTGACCCGATCCCGATGACTGAGCTCCAGAACCTATCGAACTTAGTGAGGTATGCAGTTAAGAGAGCTGAGGTAATGAGAGCGATGATAGGAGCGTAGGTCCCAGCTAGCGGGTTGAGAATACCGCCAACTTCCCTCGGCCAGTTGGGACTTAAGAGGGTTAGAGGAGCGAGGATCCCTAGGAAGAGGAGGAAGCTCCTTTTAGATCCATCTAGGAGCAAAGGGAATAGAAGTGCACTCATAGGATTAAGGGAAGATGAGATAGCTAGCAGTATGGATGGGAGGTACTTCCTGCCTCTCTTCAAAGCTACTGCAGATTCTAGAGCTAGAGCTAAAGATAGGAGACTCCAATCGTAACCTGAGAGGAAAGTGAGGGAGATCGCAATAGGATAAGGATTGACCTTAAGCTCTAAGAGATCCAATGATACTATCAGAATTGATATTAGAGTTATGGAGCTGAATATAGCTTCCCTCACTATGAGGCTCTCCGAGGAGCTGATGAGGAGATCAGTCAGTAGTGATGAGAGACCGAAGTCCTGCTCCTTCCTCATGAAGACTGGAGTACTTAGAATATTGAGGCTTGAATGCAGCAGGAGGGAGAGGAAGGTTGAGGAAGTCATGGAGAGGATGTAATATGCTCTGTAGCCTCTCGATGGGGAGAAGATCCTCAAGATTTTGAGCTCGTCAGGTAGCTCTAGTTCCCCACGGAGAGCAGCTCTTAGGAACATCTTCCAGTTACTCTTAATGAAACCGCTCAACTCCTCATCCATCATCACCAAGTAGAACAAGGAGATTGAGAATGCAGAAGCGACTGATGGTGCTAACTGGACAGCGTAAAAACTGTAAAGGGTCCTGTTGCCAGCTAAGTAGACTAGAGTGTAGCCGACGATTATGGAGAATATCATCATCATGGGAAGGTAGCTCCTTTCCCTCCTTCTGAGGAGGGGGAAGAGCAGGATCGTGAAAACTCCAGCTATGGGATAAGACAAAAAATTGACCCTAGCCATCAGGTCAGGGTTCACGTGGAGTGCCATCGGAGCTAAGTTGAGGAACCAAGCCCAAGGAGGTGAAGGGGTGGGCCCGCTCCCCCTGCTGGTCGTGTGCCACGCGAAAGCGTTCAAGTTCTCATGGACCCACCTCTCGAAGCCTAGGTAACTGATGATAGGGAGAGATATCAGGAGGTAGAGGAGGGCAGGAGCTGAGCATATGAGAACCGATCTGAAGGGACTTTTCCTCCTGTAGATCCTCAAGTAAAGATAGGTGAAGAGAAGTGCGAATAAACCGCTGAACTTCACAGAGAAAGCGAGCCAAGATGTTATCGAAGCTGCTAGCGGTCTATCGTAGACCACGAGGAGGAGCGTTAAGCCCGTGAGGAAAGCGAGGTGTATATCGAGCATAGCCACCATGCTCATAGCTTGGACTATAGGATCTAAAGCGAGTGAGATCGACGCTATAACTCCCCAAAACGGGTTTAAGATCCTGCATACCACTAAGTAAACTACGATTATGAGTAAGGACCCTTCTATGATCCCTGAGATCCTCCAATTTACGGGTTCATCCCCTAGGGTGATCATCGAGAGCATGATGATGTACTTACCGAGAGGGGGATGCTCTAAGTTCAAGTAGTCCGTTATTCCAGTTTTAGGTGGGTACTCGAACCCATACCTCAGTTCAGACCTCCCGCGGACTATCCTCTCGAACTCCCCCGCTCTCCCCTCAGGTACCTTCACCCAAATTACTGGGATCCTGTCCCCTGTCGTGGTGTAATTCGACCTCTCTACACTACCCCCGAGTGATCGGAGGGTTTCGTTGAGCCACTTTAAGGACTCGAATAGCTCCTGTTCCGACTCAAACACTAGGGTAACGTACAGGAAGCCCTGAGAGGCGTACCTCGGCTTCAAGTTGAAGACCTCGTGGAGCAAGTTCCTGGAGGAGGTGACGTACCATACCTCATCGCTCACGTAATAACTGTCCCCTCTGTAATCAGAGGATGAAGCCCCACTGTACACGTAGAGAGCGAAGGAGACGGAGATCAAGATGGATATTAATAAGCCGAGCTTGAAGGACCTGCTCATCTCACCACCAGACCAATCTCCTGCTTAATGAATAGTTCACTATGAAGCCGAAGACTATCCCGATGAACTGAGATAAGATGGACTCCAAACCGAGCAGTCTGTGAAGCGAGGTAGAGGTGATGAACTGAGTCATTATACCAGTGAAGTTCGTCACGTGATAGCTCAGGAGGGACCTCAAGAAACCTCTCCTTCTCCTCTTCCTGAAGGTCCATACGTCATTTAGGATGAAGTTGTTGATGAGCGACAGCTCTATCGCTACTATTGAAGCTGGTTCATGCTCGAACATGAGGAGGTACCTCATTAACCAGAGGGATATCAAGTTAACTAAGGTACCGGTTGCTCCAACGATACCGAACCTCAGGAATGGTGAGGAGAGCTCTAACACATGCAGTAAATAGCTCAGTATGGTCTTGATCCCTAACTTAGATCTCCCTGATCTCCTGAGACCGAAAGCATAGGGGACTTCGATGAAACTCGACCAATTTCCCTTGACGAGCACCTCCAACAGTATCTTGAAACCCTTAGGATTCATCTCATCTAAGTTCAAGCAGTCCCTTCTAACGGCAAAGTACCCTGAGGAGACGTCCTTGATCTTCCTGACCTTAGGGATCAGGAGTCTCGCGAGGAGTATCGATCCTCTTGATATTAGCTTCCTGAACGAGCTCCATCCCTCAACGGATCCACCCTCAATGTACCTAGATGCGATGACTATATCGCAGCTAGAAGCTCCTCTGTAGAGCTCAGGGAGGAGCTCAGGAGGATGCTGGAGGTCAGCATCCATGACGCAGAGAACATCCCCTCTAGCTGCTCTGAAACCGTCTAGGACAGCTGAGGAGAGACCCGACCTCGGGGGTCTGATGATCACCCTAATGGGGAACTCTCTCGAGAGAGCGAGAGCTAAATCAACGGTACCGTCAGGCGAGCTATCATCCACGATGATGACCTCGTAGCTCACTCCTCTAAGTGAGGAACTCACTCTAGCTAAGAGCTCCTTGAGGTTCTCCCTCTCATTGTAAGTAGGTATTATTACGCTCATCAACTCAAGTCAAGCAGGTTCCTGAGGAAAGGATATAAAAGGACAAGGATATAAAGATTCGAGCGTTTGAGGAAACTAATTAATAAATCGCTAGATACTATCATCTAATGTCCGGTAAGCGCTATGAGACTCGCAGGCTGGATCGAGATAAGAAAAGCTATCGAGAGATCCAACTTAGTGCTAGAGATCTTAGATTCGAGGGATCCCTGGACCACGAGGAGCAAGAAGCTTGAGGGAATAGCTTCTTCCATGGGGAGGAAGGTTGCAGTAGTGATGAATAAATCGGATCTCGTACCGAAGCAGGTACTGGATGACTGGGTGAAAGTTTTCAAGAAGGAAGGCCTGAAGGCCATTTACGTGAGCGCTAGAGAGAGGATGGGAACGATGAGACTCAGGAGGTTCATAAAGAGAGAGGCTCCTGAGCTACCATCTATCGTACTAGTAGCAGGCTTCCCTAAAGTCGGGAAGAGTTCGATAATAAACGTGCTGAAGGGGAGATCCTCAGCTTCTACTAGCCCTATCCCCGGGAACCCAGGGTACACTAAGGCCTTCCAGTTGTTCAGGATAGAGAGGAACCTCTACTTAGTGGACTCTCCGGGGATCATCCCCGTGGAGGGAGGTCCTTTGGAGATGGCCTTCAGGGGCCACCCCCCGGAGCAGCTGAACGACCAGGTAGGAGTAGCGATCTCTCTCATAGAGAGAGCCCTCAGGGCGGATCCTAGCGTTATCAGGAGAGCTTACAGCATTGAGGAAAGGGATCCTATAACTATAATAGAGGAACTAGCTAGGAGGAGGGGCTGGGTCCTGAAGGGAGGAGAGGTCAATATTGAGGAAGCCGCTAGGCAGGTGTTGAGGGACTACCACAATCAAAAGATAAACTTCTTCGTCCAACCGAGGGAACTAGGCTTAGGCTAGTCGGAGCTCTTGGGCGGAGTAATTGATGAGTAGGAACTCCTTCAAGCGAGTAGGGTCCTCCAGTTTGAATAAGTGAGTAAGGTCCTTAGAGTCAGAACAACCGAACCCAGGAATTACAGGATCCCCAAATTCTAATAAGACCTCGAAGAGCTCTCTCTCCTTAACTGAAGGTAAAGCGAGAGCTCCTTCTACCTCCACTATGTTGCTCTCA
>JAVQRZ010000200.1:0-7749 GCA_033582115.1 Candidatus Korarchaeum sp.
AGCTCCTTACCTTCTCAGGGGCGTTCGACCTGAGCGAAGCCTCTGGCAAGAGAGCCAACTCCAGCTTCCTCCTTACCTACGGACTTGAGGAGGAACTTCCTCACTCAAATCAATCATTTCCCGAAACCCCCTCCCTAAGAACCCTATCAGAATGAATTCTTATGCCCTGATCAGTTATCTCGAAGGGACTTCTTCCTTGGATGGGGGTGCTCCTCTAACGTCACTAGTACAGCTGGTTTCCCCAAGATCAGCCCGTGTAAAAGAACTGTTGGCTGAATATCTTCTTCCTGTCCCGGAGTCTCCTGATAGAAGTGATATGTTCCTCCTAAGTATGCCTCCATTCACGAGTCCATCGAAGCTGGCATCCCACTTTCGATCCTCTCAACTGACTATCGTTTATACTCTAATTTACTATCAGAGGTCTAGCTAATAAAAGTTTAACAGAATTCCTCATTTAAATTATTGATTTTATCGGTATTCTTATAACTCCAGTCATTCAAGTACATGAGAGAAAGCATTCTTGCATAGGAGAAAGTCTCTCAGAGCTCAACCCTCCGGGAAGTACTCCCTGGATGCGCACCTGACACCACCGCCTCCTGCTTCCACTTGAGGTATGCTCACCCTTATGACGCTGATCCCCCACTCCCTCTCCAAGTACCTACTAGCGTCTTCATTGTAAGCATCGACTACTAACTTCCCCCTACCTATGTTCAGAGCGTTGACGAGCGTTATCTCGCTACCTCCTGCTGGCATCTCATCGACCTCAACCCCTAGCTCTTTGAATACCATCCCAGCCTCAAATATCTCAACTGAGGAGTTGAATTTCAGGATAGAGTAGAAACCCATCCTCCCAGGGCTTAAGATCACGCAAGGTCCTGCGTTCATCATAACGACATCTAGATGAACAGCTCCGGTCCTCCAGTCCCTCAGGTAGCCCGGGAGAGGGACCCCATATACATCTACATCAGCCCCCTTAAGGGAGAGGTACTCCCTGATCAACTCGATTGTAGCCCTATTGCTGCCCCTAATTCCTATGCCCGTGAAGAGGGCCAACCTCCCTTTTCCTCTCACTACTATGAAGTTTCCTCCCTCCGCTCTAGCCCTAAACAGTAACTTGCCATCGAACCAGTACCTAGGCCTGAAGGCGGGCTTCAACCCTATCTTATTGAAGAACTGAGTCGCTACATCCTCCTCTCCCCTCCTGTGGTCAAGCGTCATGTTCATCATTACTGGAGAGCGGGACCACGCTACGCTTGGATCCCTAGGATATCCCAGCTTAGGTAACTCTCCCCTCAAGCCCACTCTAACCACTTCGTAGCCCAGATCCCTCATCACCTCCACGGAGCTCCCACCGTAGAAGGTCACCTTGATCCCCTCGTCTCTCAGGGCATCAGCTATAGAGCTCAAGTTCTCGACCCATCCGTTGAAATCAGGGGTCTCGCTACCGTCGTAGGCTTTCGGCTTCCACACGAAGTCAGTCCACCTACCTCTCACTCCCTCCAGGTGTTCCCTCTCGGGTAGGGCTAGCGCTATGTACGACTTAGGACTGTCCTCGGGTTTCACTTCCTCTCTCACCTTAATCATGCTTAGGAGCTCCTCAGCTGCTTTCTTCAGCGACTCCGGGTCATTCGGATAGCCTAGACTATGGATCAGGTCCACTCCGATGAAGAGCTCCACGTCCACCTTGAGTTCTCCTGGCCTTACTAACTCCACCTCCGGCTGGGGAGGTATACCTGAAGGGTGAATTATATCAACGTAACTCACTCTACGCACTGGGGGGGCTCTTACCTCCTCCAGGGCTATCAGAATCTCTCTATCGCCAGCTCCAATCACCCTCTCCAAAGAATTCAGTATGGTCATTTGATCACATGATCCCAAAGAACGGTTAGGATAAAAAACTTGACCTCATATTGCTTTAATCTGTTGGGCCATCATACCTCCTTGCCCAGGATCAGTTCCACTCCAGCCTCATCAGCCCTCCTCCGTAACTCCCTAGCTACCTCCTTAGGAGCAGTCTCTACTACAAGCAACTTCTTGGGTTCTCTACCAAATTTCTCTGCTACTACCTTAGCCTTCCTGAGGAGCTTGTCTACCTCTTCAACGGACTCAGCGTGTGTGGTTACCTCACCGACTATAAGCGGATCCTCCAGAAATAGATCTATCTGCTCCTTCTCTATCTCCACCGATTTGAATTCACTACTTATCGGTATTTCCCCGGCTCTCCTCATCCTGTAGGTCAAGAAGACTCTTACGAACTCTTCGAACGTTAGTCCGGCGAACTTCCTTAACTCACCGAAGACGTAGATCATGGAAGAGCTGAGTCCCTCGTAAATATGATCGATCTTCCTGTCCAGTTCCCAGATAGATCTCTGTAGCCCCTCGATCGCCTTCCAGGTCCTAGCTTGCTCTTCCTTTATGCTCCTTATCTCCTCCCAGATCCTCGTGATCTCGCGGTTGAAGTCCTCTCTCAGTCTAATTTGCTCTTTCGCCAGGAGGTTTATCTGATCGACAAGTCTCTTGATTTGAATCGTTAGGGATAATTCAGGTTCTAAAAGGCCTAATATCTTCTTAGCCAATTCTCTAGCCAGCTTGGGATTCTCCTCTAATTCCTTAGATAGCTCCTCTAGAAGGGACATATCCCCCGGGATATCGGAGCTCCTGATATAAAAGGATACCGTAACGAATGGGTTAGCCGTGGATGGAGCGATATCGGGTGAGGCACTTCATTGTACGTCTTTCCTCTTACTTACTGTAATCGGATCCTCGGAAGATCTTCAGGATCTCCTCTAATGATATCAAAATCCTTCGCTCAACTCTCGCACTCCCCAACATCATCCTAAGAATTCGAGGAAATTCCTCGGGCATAGATGCATAACCCATTTCCTTTGACTCAATCTAGAGGATTTTGCTGAGGGTTCCAACTTCCGTTTCTAGGTATATCACTCAGTGACCTAATACTGCTTCCCTCACCCTCAGGACCCCCAACTTCTCCACTTCTAGGAAGCCTTCTATCGCTTTCTCAGCGAAGTACCCGCTCCTCAACCAATCGAAGAACCACTGATCGAAGTACCTCATATCACCCTGAGCCATCCCATACCCTCCTTTCATCAACCACCTGAGGTTAGAGACCTCGTGGGAGCCTACGGGCTCTGAGGCTAGGATAGGTACCCCTAAGGCCGCGTAGAAGGATAGCTCGGATGGCTTCGTCCAGAGTATGTCGCTCTTCCTCAGTACCTCGTTGAACTTCCTTACGTACCCCTCCAAGCCCTCATCGAACACTATAGTTATGCTATAGTCCAAGAGTTCCCTCAACCCCAATCTATCGATCCACCGCAAGTAGTAGTCCCTAAGCTCCCTCCTGATCCCGACTGAGATCGCCAATCTCATCTCTCCCCTAATTAACTCGCCCGTTAGCTTCCTGAGGAGCTTCGCTCCCAGCCTGGCTTGGACCCCAGCTCCTCCTACTGAGAACATTATCGTCAGAGGATGATCTGAGCTCTCAGGAATGCCTCCTAGCTTCTTCTTCAAGAGAGGAGCGTACTCGTTTATGAGGTTACCGCTCGGATCCAAGTTAGGTAGTCTTTTGGAGAAGTCCTCCTTCAAGGTGCTCATATCTTCCCCTATCAGCTCTAACGGTAGCGGGAATCCAGTAAGTTTGATGTTCTCCTCCCTCACGCCGTAGTCCTTCAGCCTCTCGACTACTCTCTGAGTAGGAGCTAGGTACTTTATCCTCGAGTCCCTAGGCCTTATGGGGGCCCAGGTCCTAGCTATGTCGGGGCATCGCAAACTAAACAGTATATATCACCGGGGTAACTGTAGCGTTCAGCCATGAACTAGGTATGAAATAGAGTGATCATAGGGAGGGGATCTCTAGAGAGCTTCCTTACGAGATCCTTCCCGAACCCAAATTTCATCAGTCCGTATATAGCTAGGAGAGCTACGTTAGGCCTAGATAGGTCCCTCCTAGGGTAAAAGCTAGGGACCCGCTGGAAGTAGTCGAAGGAGAGGAACGCGAGCTTCCCCGCTAGTGGGAACTCAACGGATCTGGTGACGCTAGCGTAACCTGAGGAGAGCAATTTCCATAAGATCTCATCCCTCTTAGGTATCCCCTCGTAGTAGTCAGCCCTCACTAGTTCAGCGAACCCCCTGAGCGGGTGAGCTGCCCTGAAGTGACCGTAACCGATCATGGAGTAGACCGCGTAGCTCATACAAGCATCTGTCAATACGCTCGAACGTGAATGATATATATATTGGACCCCCTAGCTCCTGCTCGCTATATTATTAGAAAATTTTCCAAATGATTGTAGTGGCTTCGGTGAGCTTCCAGTAGGTACGAAATATTTATCAATTTCTCCCAACTCAGAAACCTCACAGGTGGTAGCATGGTCTCTATCTATGCTGGAAAAATTCTACGGATTAACTTAAGAACGAAAAATATTAGTACAGAAGTTCCCAGGAGGGACTGGCTCGCTCTTTACCTAGGAGGTAGGGGGCTGGGGATAAGGTACGTTTACGAGGAGGTACCCCCGAGGGTTAACGCTCTGGGCCCTGAGAACAAGATAGTCATAGCTACTGGACCCCTAACGGGTACCATAGCTCCACTGAGCGGTAGGTTCACTGTGGTCTCGAAGTCCCCTAAGACAGGCACTATAAACGATAATTACGTAGGGGGTTCCTTCGGTCCTGAGCTCAAGTACGCTGGCTACGACGCTGTGATAATAGAGGATGTAGCTGAGAAGCCTGTCTACTTGTACGTAAGTGATGGTATAGTTGAGATAAGGGATGCTAGCCACCTCTGGGGGATGAGGGTAAGGGAGGCGATGGGTGAGCTCAAGAGGGAGCATGGAAGCAACGTCAAGACCATGGTCATAGGGCCTGCTGGTGAGAAGCTCAGTCTCATATCCTCGGTTCACGTTGATGAGTACTTCGTAGCAGCTAGAGGAGGTATAGGAGCTGTCTTCGGATCTAAGAAACTAAAGGGGGTTGTTGTAAGAGCTGAGGAGAGGAAATTAGAGCTTCCCAATCCTGCTAGGTTCAGAGAGACGATAGCTAGGCTTATGAAGGAGAGCGTCCTCACTGAGGCCAACCTATGGGCTAAGACTGATGGTACCCCTATAATAGTCGACTTGAGCAATAACGTAGGGGCTCTACCGCACCTAAACTTCAGGGAAGGCTACTATGAGTACGCTAAGTTCATAAACACTGACGTAGTGAAGCAGAAGTTTCACAGTAGGTTCGCCTGCCACTCCTGCCCTCTAGCTTGCAAGAGGAAGATAAGCACTAGGAGAGGGGTGATAAAGGCTCCTGAGTACGAGACCATAGGTATGATGGGATCTAACTTAGCGGTCAAGGACATGGATGACCTAGCTTACGCAGCTGAAGTGGCTGACAACCTGGGCTTGGATACCATAAGCTTGGGTAACCTCCTGGCCTTCATACTGGAGCTGAAGGAGAAGGGTGTGATCTCTAGGGAGGAGATAGGGTTCGACGTGGACTGGGGTGACTCGGAGGGTATAGTCAAGCTCGTGGAGATGATAGGGTACAGGCAGGGCTTAGGTGACTTAGTAGCTGATGGCGTGATGAGAGCCGCTGAGAGGATAGGTAGAGGGAGCGAGAAGTACGCTATACACATAAAAGGATCTGAGATACCTGCTTACGATCCTAGGGGGAGCTGGGGGATGGCTCTAGCTTACGCTACTTCAGACAGAGGAGCTTGCCACCTGAGGGCTTGGACGATAGCAAGCGAAGCCTTCGGCAACATACCTCCGCACACCTACGAAGGGAAGGCTCAGCTCACTAAGGATCTCCAGGACCTGAACAGCGTAAAGTGGAGCTTGATAATATGCGATTTCTGGGTTCTAGGCTTCCAAGAGATAGCTGACCTTTTATCAGCAGCTATGGATAAGGACTTCACGGTACCTCAAGTTCAAGAGATAGGTGAGAGGATCTGGAACTTAGCTAGGATGTTCAACTTGAGGGAAGGGTTTACTAGAAAGGACGATTACCCACCGAGCAGGTTCTTCGACGAGCCTCATACCAAGGGGCCGACAACTGGGATAAAGCTGGATAGGGAGGGATATGAGAGGGCTCTAGATGAGTACTACAGCCTCAGAGGATGGGATAAGGAAGGGAGACCGTCCAGAGAGACCTTGGAGAGGTTGGATCTCACTAAAGACCTCAAGATATCTTAGTTACCTTTTCCCGCTATCTAATCCATGCTTTTTTAGGATTCAGGAAGTCCGAGGGTATATCAGGGTGAAGCTAGCTATTAAATGATCGATCGGAGGAAAGAGGGCCAGTAATCTTATTTTAGAGGAAGTAGGAAGGATCTATCCGTTCAAAAGCAGGATTAGCTAACTGTACATTACACAGATTTCTCAGCTCTTATACTGTATTGCTTTAATTCAATCAAATCTTTATTAAATAAGCTACAAGAAAAAATACATTATCATAAGTCCCTCTATGAGAATTGAGTATAGTTATATACCGTTTATTGGAAAAAAAATTTATAAATAAATCTTTTTAGTAAATTATATCACTTATCTTTATATATAAATATGAATAATGATTATACTGGTGAATTTAAAAATAAAACTATTAGATCGGATGATAAGTGCAATTTTTATATATTAGCAGTCGATCGAAATGAGGGTGGTCCCTTTGGTCAGGATAGTCGTGCTGGGAGCTGGAGTCATAGCTCCAGCCGTGGTCTATGACTTAGCTGACGATGAGGTGAGCCCTCACGTTGATGAGATAGTCGTAGCGGACATAAACGAGGAGAGGGCTAAGCTAACTGTGAATGGAGCGAAGAGATTCACTAAGAGGAAGAAGCTCGAGTATGCGAGAGTAGACGTCAAGGATGTTGAAGAGACAGCTAAGTTACTGAGAGGAACTGATGTAGTGGTCAACGGGGTGATCTACTACTACATACCTCAGGTGATGGAAGCCGCCTTGAGGGCTGGAGTCCACTACGTGGACCTAGGCTCTGAGGTACCCATACTGAAGAGGCAGCTCGAGTTCGATGAAGCTTACAGGAAGGCCGGCTTGCTGGCTATACCGGGCATGGGTGGTTGCCCTGGGATTATAAACGTAGCAGCTAGGTACGGGGTTGAGCAGCTCGATGAAGTGGAGAGGATAATCCTCAGGGAGGGCTGGGTCGACTTCAACGATTACGAAGCTCTAGGAATACCTCTCCCAGTGCCTTACTCCCTCGATTGCATATTGGATGAGTTCATGCACCCAGTCGAGATCTGGGAGAACGGTCAGATAAGATTGATAGAACCCGTTAGACCTAATGATAGAAGCGTCGAGCACTTTCCACCTCCCGTAGGTACGCAGGAGATGTACTACATAGAGCATCCTGAGGTCTGGACGATAGGGGAGACCTTCAAAAGCAAGGGGCTGAAGTATGTGGACTATAAGATCTCCTTCCCCAGGGATCTCTACGTAAAGTACAAGCTCCTAACGGACCTAGGGCTAACTAGCGATAAGTCCTTCAAGCTGGGGAACGTTGAGATAGTACCTAGAGATCTCCTCAGGAAGTTAGTCAATACCACCTTCGAGGGGAAGGAGATACCTCCGAATGACTACGACATAATGAGGGTAGTGGTAGAGGGAGTCAAGGGAGGGAGAAGGGAGAGGTTGATCGTAGATATACACACTGATTGGCACAGGAAGTGGAACTTGACGGCTCAAGCAGTCACAGTAGGGAGCCCTACTTCAGTCACAGCTCAGTGGATGGCTAAGGGG
>JAVQRZ010000201.1:0-2914 GCA_033582115.1 Candidatus Korarchaeum sp.
GAGCACCCTTATGATGCTCTCCTAGATATCTACGAGGAGAGCCTCACCCTGAGGAAGTGTGAGAGGATATTCTCTGTGATGAACGAGGTATCAGCTTTCTTCAAGAGGTTAAGGGAGAGGTACTCTGAGAAGCACCCTATAGAGGACATCAAGTACGATGAGACCTTCCTTCGCAGACTAATTGACCACATATTAACGCAGCTAGGCTTCGACTACTCCAGAGCTAGGCTCGACACCTCCCCTCATCCCTTCACCGTGAACATGGGGCTCTACGATGTGAGGATAACTGTTAGGTTCGAGGGGAGGGACTTCAAAAGGGCTCTCATGGCTGCTATACATGAGTTTGGCCATGCTATCTATGAGATGAACATAGATGAGGAGCTCAGAGCTACTCCATTGCAGAGAGGAGCATCATTAGGCTTTCACGAGTCCCAATCCAGGTTCTGGGAGAACCTGGTGGGCAGGTCAAGGGCCTTCGTCAGGAGGTTCCATGATGCGATGAGGTTAGCGATCCCGGAGCTGAGGAGCTACAGTGAGGAGGATATCTACGCTTACTTGACGATGGTGAGGCCTGAGTTGATAAGAGTGGAAGCTGATGAGGTGCATTATCCTCTTCACATAAGCTTGAGGTTTGAGCTGGAGAGGAAGCTCTTGGAGGGAAATTTAAGCGTTAAGGAGCTTCCTGAGGTGTGGAACCAGAAGATGGAGGAGCTGATAGGAATAGTACCTCCTAACGATAGTCTTGGAGTGCTTCAGGATATTCACTGGGCTCACGCTACGATAGGTTACTTCCCGACCTATGCGATAGGGAGCATGATAGCCTCCCAGCTTTACTACAGGCTCGGTCTGAAGGAACTCATCGAGGAAGGTAGGTACAGCGAGGTGATGAGCGTACTCAAGGACAGAATTCATAGGCACGGCTCGGTTTACCATCCGGAGGAGCTGCTGAGGAAAGCAACAGGGGAGCAGTTGGATCCCAAGTACTTCCTCAAGTACCTGAGGGAGAAGTACCTCGTGTAAGATCTCATTGAGAGGCGTTAGCAGTTAGACTTTGGAGTAGCAGCTTAGGTGCCGTGGAGGTAGGTGAGGTATCATCGGGGAGCCCAGAGATTGGATATGAACCCCCCATGGTGGATCTGATGAGGTCAGCATTGAGAGTAGGATTCAAGGGCCGTCTGATGCATGGCATTAGGAACGATCTGAGCTCCTTGAGTAAGCAACTAGATAAACTTGCTAGCTGCTGAGCTCAGGTGGAAAGCAAAACCTGATCGTCTTGCAAGAAGAACTCCCGATTCAAGAATTCCCCACGCTGACCTACATCTCCGAGAACGGGATCTCAGGTGCTCAGCAAGTGAGTCCCATCGCAGGACTTAGACCTCATGAGATCGGGAAATCCCTCCCTGCAGACGGAAGCAGACATTCCGAGCTTCAAGGCCTCTTCAACAGCTTTACTGAGTATCTCATATCTAACTCCAGCCCTCAGGTAGCGGTACCCTCGTATAAGAACGCCCTCTTTCACGTAAAGATACTCCAATTCATTCGATATCTCTGGAAAAGAGTTTAAAATCCTTCTCAGACTGTCAGGCTTAGCTTTATACATGGAGAAGGTCACATGCTCAGCCCCTGCGTCTCTCGCCTCCCTCAGTAAGGCCTTGATCCCATCGAGGTCATCGTTCAATCCTGGTATGATGGGATCGACCCTAACGCCCTTCCTCACACTGACCTCAGCTAAGGAATCGATCCTCCTGGAGGGGCTAGGTGCTGAGGGCTCGAGTTTAGAGGAGAGATGCTTATCTAGAGTAGTTACTGTCACCATTACGCTATCATAAATCCCCTCGTCCAGTGGGAACCCTGATCCCTTCGTAGTGATCAGCACCTTGAACTCCTTGGACTTCAGGAGGGCTAGAGAGGCCCTAGTGATCCCTAGCGAGAGCTCCTCAGGCGTGTAAGGATCACTACTTGTTGAGAGCTCGACGGGAATCCTCTGATCGGCCTTAATGAGGTCTCTCCTGAGCATCTCCAAGAAGCTCCTCTTAGGCGAACTGAACCTCCTGCCGACGTAGGAGGTAGCGTAGCAGTAGAGGCAGGAGTGCGTGCACCCAGTGTAAGGATGTAGGGAGTACTTCTTGGGACAGGTGCAGAGCTCAGATCCCCAGGGGTCAAATGGTTTGAGCACTCTCATCTCATCCTCCAGGACCTATCGCAATTTCAACCTAACTAAGGATCAAGGATCCTGATGATGTGAATGCCAATGGAGATCTCTTCAGAAACGCTTTTATTATATAAGATACTCCCTTTTGGCGATGCTTTATGAACAAACTATCCGTGAGCCTGCTCCTCCTGATCTTCTTAGCGATGCTCCTCATAGTCAACTCGAACATGCCCCGATCACCTGAGACCCAGGTGAGCTCGCAGTACCGAAGGGCGGAGGTCCTCTTCTGCCCCGAGGATGGGTGCGGTGAATCATTGATCTCCCTATTCGATAAGGCTAATGAGACGATAGACATAGCTGTTTACTCCTTCACGAACCCTGAAATAGCTGATGCCCTCGTTAGAGCTAAGGGGAGAGGAGTTAAAGTCAGGGTGATACTTGAGAGCGAGCAGGTGACGAGCTACTCTCAGTACGGGAAGCTCAAGTCAGCTGGGATAGAGGTGGTACTCGATAGGAACGAGTACTTGATGCACAATAAGTTCGCGATCATCGACGGTAAGGTAGTGGCTACTGGTAGCTTCAATTACACTGTAGCTGCGGATAAGAGGAACGATGAGAATTTAGTCATACTTCTCGATGAGAGAGTGGCTGAGGAGTTCAGAGCTGAGTTCGAGGAGATGTGGAGCGGGATTTACGGGAGATAGAGTAGCTAATGCTTACCATATCATCCTCAAGCCTATCACAGAAGCTACAAGCGTTAAG
>JAVQRZ010000202.1:0-1351 GCA_033582115.1 Candidatus Korarchaeum sp.
GATCAAGCTCGAGGGTTCGAGGAGCACATTGCAAGAGGACTCCACCTCCCTTAATATCCAGTCTAGGAGCTTCACGATACCACCCAGATCCTTAGAGTAGTAGCTCCTCAGCAGATAGAGGAAGTAGCCCTTCGGCAGCCCTAAGTAGGGAACACCTGCTTCCCTCATCGATCTAGCGATTTCCCTGAGCCTAGGGAGAAACTCAAGCTCAGATGGGTCAATGGCAACTATCCTCCTGGAGATCCAGTACTTCCTGAGGTTGTGAGCTTCATCGACGATCAGGTAAGTCTCAGGTCCTGAGAAGCCCGTAGGTAGCTCTAACTCAGGGTCGAAGAGGTAGGGGTAACACAGTACTAACGCATTGTAGCTCCCGCTCCTTATCGTAGCTATTGACTCGTAGTAAGGGCATGAACCTGATGTGTAGCTTAGTGGATCGTAGCAACGCGGTCCCTGAATTCCTTTAGTTTCGTAGTAAGGGCAAGATCCTCTCTTCCTCAAACTTCTACAGGCATCAACCATCAGATCGCTATTCTTAATCCTCCTAACTCTCCAATTGATGCAGAGCTCACCCTTACCCCTGAAGGCAGCTACTCTGAGCTTGCTGAACTTATTGCACTCCTCCGTGACTCTACTCACTTGACTGTGAGTTCTAACAGCATAGATGAACTTAGCCCTCTTGGACTCGGAGAAGCAACTAATAGCAGTTAGGACACTAGCAGTCTTTCCCAAGCCGCTAGGCGCCTCTATGATAGTTATCCCTCCTCTTTCGATAGCGTTAATTAAGCTGCCTATGAGCTCGAACTGGCCCTCCCTGAGCTCAGGGTAAGGGAAGTGTCTCAGTACGTCACACTCCTCAAAGCTCACCTAGATAAATAAGGGGTAGTGAGCTCACCTAACTACTCGAAAACTTTCAGATAACGTAGGGGTTTCCTAAGATTTCCTCCAGAGCTTCGACGGGATCGTATCTTCCGTCTACGGAGATACTTATCGGCTCAGCCCTCAGTGGCACGTCAGGGCCGAGCATGTCCGGGGACCTTATACCGGTGAGGAGGAGTATCACCCTAACGCTATCCCCGAGGGACTCATCTATATCAGCTCCTATCTTTATTATCGCATCACTCGACATCTTAGAAGCAACTATCTCAGTTATCTGATGAACTTCAGTTAGCCTCATGTTCTTCCCTCCGTACACAACAACTAAAGCACCCCTAGCTCCCTCAGGAGATATCTCTATCAGCTGATTCCTCAGAGCCATTTTTACGGCTTCCTCACCCCTCCTCTTTGGATCGGATGACTCCCCTATCCCTACAGCAGCGACCCCACCAACAGACATAAGCGTCCTTATGTCGTT
>JAVQRZ010000203.1:0-2134 GCA_033582115.1 Candidatus Korarchaeum sp.
CAAACCTACGCCTAGCATCTGAGAGACCTTTCTTAATTCCAACAACTCTCTATCCCCCACGGGATTCATTGCTATTGACACTGGAACATCAAAGAGAGATGCTACCTCTACTAAATCCTTCCAGAACATCTTTTTCAGAACTGATTGAATACAGATCCTCTCGAAGCCCCGCTGAGCCTCTAAGATCGCATCGAGATCTACCTCAGGCCAGCTGATCCTAGAGAGCTTCTCACTACTGAGCCACTGCGGGCAGAAGAGGCAGCTCCCTGAACACCTCCCTGTTAATAGGAGATAAGCAGTCCTAGGTTGTTCTTTAACCTTTACATGCTTTAGCAGACCTATCTTAGCGAGCGTCCCTATGGAAGCCCTCACTCTAGTGACGCTCCTGACTCCCACGCCAGGCGACATCTAGATTAAGCTTTTAACTTTTAGTTTAAATTATACTAGGTGTTCTTATGAGAGGTGGTTGGACCGGGAAGATACTAAGGATCGATTTAAGTAAGGGTAAATCGGTCGTTCAAGATCTCGACCCCAAGATCGCGGTTGATTTCTTAGGGGGAAGAGGGTTTGCTATCAAAACTTTATGGGATGAGCTCCCCCGGAGGACCGATCCCCTCTCCCCTCAGAACTTGCTCATACTAGCGACAGGACCCTTGACTGGTATAAGCATGCCGAGCAGCGGAAAGCTTGTAGTAGCTGCGAAGTCTCCACTAACAGGTGGTTACGGTGATGGCAACATAGGGACGAGAGCTTCTGTTCAGATGAAGAAAGCAGGGTACGATGCTGTTATAATTTCCGGTAAGGCTGAGAAGCCCTCTATTATAGTGGTAGAGGACGGTGTTGTTGAGATAAAGGAGTCAAGGGATCTTTGGGGGCTAAATACCTATAAAGTTCAAGAGGAGCTCGAGAAACAGTACGGGAGAAATTCAGGAATTTTAGTTATAGGCCGAGGTGGGGAGAGGTTAGTTAAGTTCGCTGTGATAACCTCTGAGAAGGGAAGGGCTGGCGGTAGACCGGGCATTGGGGCTGTCATGGGTTCGAAGAACCTGAAGGCTATTGTGATAAAAGGGAGCAAGGAGATCCCGCTATCAGATCCCAAAGAAGTCGCGAAACTGGGTGCTGATTCTTTCAAGGACATAAAGTCAAAGGATAATTACGACTTCTGGATAAGGCAGGGAACCATGGCTACTGTTGAGTGGGCTAACGCTAACGCTGCCTTACCTACCTATAATATGAGTGAGGGTGTTTTCGATGGTTACGATAAGGTAGGAGGAACGGCTATGGAGAAGATATACAAGATAGGGCAGAAGGGATGCCCGAACTGCAACATGCCCTGCGGGAACATAAATGCGATAAAGGAGGGGCCCTACGGAGGTAGGGACACTGAAGTCGATTATGAGAACATAGCGATGTTAGGTCCGAACCTAGGGATAGATAACATGAACTGGGCTTTAAACTTGAACTTATTCGCTGACGAGAACGGAATAGATACTATAAGCCTTGGAAACGTCTTAGCGTTCGCTACAGAAGCTATGAAGAGGGGTTTAGTCAACCCGAATGATGTCGGTGTGAAGTTAGAGTGGGGAGATGGACAGGCTTTCTTAGAGGTAGCTAGGAAGATAGTTGAGAAGGAGGGCTTCGGGTCTTTGCTCGCTGAGGGGGTTGCATACGCATCGCAGCATATAGGCAAGGGATCTGAGAGGTTCGCAATGCACGTTAAAGGCTTAGAGATCAGCGCCTACGATTGTCATGCTTACATAGGAATGGCCCTAGCCTACGGGACCAGCCCCATAGGTGCTCATCACAAGGATGCTTGGTTCATATCCTATGAGATAAGGGAAGGTAGAGGTGTCGTTAGTGAGGAGAGGGTGAAGAAGTTGATATGGATGCAGAACGTAAGAGGAGGTTTCTTCGAGAGTGCAGCTGCTTGCAGGCTACCTTGGGTGGAGGTAGGTTATGATCTTGAGTGGTACCCCAAGTTCCTGAAGGCTGCAACCGGACTGGATTACAGTTGGGACGACATTCACGTAGTGGCGAACAGGATTTACACGTTAATTAGAGCCTTCTGGATCAGGGAAAAGGGCGGGTGGAGTAAGTCCCTAGACACCCCTCCTGCTAAGTGGTTCGAGGAACC
>JAVQRZ010000204.1:0-1924 GCA_033582115.1 Candidatus Korarchaeum sp.
GGGAGCTCAGCAAGGAGGAGGTCAATAAGATAGCGTTAATAGCACCTAAAGCTACGATAAACATAATTAGGAACTACGAGGTCGTGGAGAAGAGGAGGGTCGAGCTCCCCAGCAGGGTGATCGGGATACTCAACTGTATGAACCCTAATTGCGTGACTAACGCCCCTAGGGAGTCTGTTAAGCCGACATTCACATTGCTGTCACGCGATCCATTGAGGATGGTGTGTGAGTACTGCGGGGAGTACCTGACGGAGGAGGAGGTAGTTGAACAGCTGTCAGGCGTATGAAGTTATGGAGGTCATTGAAACTGAGAGATTGAGCGATAGAGTCAAAAAGATAGTTTTGAATGGAAATCTTAATTCCTCACCAGGACAGTACGTCATGATCTGGGTTCCTGGAGTTGGGGAAATACCTATAAGCATCGCTAGGGAACTTAGAGGAGAGATCTGGCTGCTAGTCGCTAGAGTCGGTAAGGTGAGCTCCTCCTTACATTCGATGAGAGCAGGAGACCTCTTGTGGTTGAGGGGGCCTTACGGAAGGGGGTTCTCACTGGCTGAGGGCAGAGCCTCTCTAGTAGGCGGGGGATACGGTATCTCACCGCTCATCTTCTTGGCTGAGAGACTTAGAGCCTTAGGGAACGTTGAGCTGAAGTTTTACGCAGGCTTCAGGAGTGAGGAGGAAGTCCTACTAGAGAACTTACTCAGGTCTATCAGCGACGAGTTGGTAATAACGACTGAGGACGGATCTAAGGGGTTAAGAGGCAAGGTCGTTGAGCATGTAGACTTCGAGTGGCCCGATAGGGTATACGCAGCAGGCCCGGAGGCGATGATCGTCCAGGTGGTAAGAGAAGCCCTCAGAATGGGTAAGTACGTTGAAGCGTCCTTAGAGAGATTGATAAGGTGTTCTCTAGGGGTGTGTGGATCCTGCTCGTTAGATCCTCTGGGGCTTCTAGTATGCAGCGACGGCCCTGTCTTCGATGGGAGCACTTTAACTGTGATCAATGACTTCGGGAGGTACTGGAGAGACTTTGATGGGAGGAGGATCAGCTTAGGGGAGCTGAGTCACTGATGACCTGCTTTTGCGGTAAGTTAATGCTCCCCACTGGATTCTTAGAATCCTGCGTAGAGATAGAGGGTAGCGAGATAAGTAGCATCGCTAAGGCGATGAGGGGATGCGAACAGGTGGATCTCATACTACCCGGTATGATAGACCTACACGTTCACATGAGGGGGTTGGGTCAAAGGCATAAAGGGGATTGGAGGTCGGAATCGCTCGCAGCCCTGAGTGGAGGAGTTACTGTGATTGCCGACATGCCCAATAACGTACCTAAGATAGATAACCCTGGTGCCCTCAAGATGAAGTTAGAGGAAGCTAGTAGGGAGAGCTTCGTCGATTTCCTGCTCTACACCGCTTACCCTTACCTGAGTGAGATGAGCGTTGTCATAGGGGTGAAGATATACCCTGAGGACATGACTAGAGGTCTTAACGACGTCTTCAAGAGAGCATCACAACTCGGGAAGGAGGTTGTAGTGCACGCAGAGGATCCAATAACCTTGATGGAAGCTGAGAGCGTTAGTGATGTTAAGAAGCATAGCGTAGCTAGACCTGAGATTGCTGAAGAGATAGCTGTAGCTAGATCGATCTCCTTAACTATGAGATATGGGAACAAGCTCAGGATAGCACACGCCACCCTTCCATCGACGTTAACTGCTGTGAGGGAAGCTAAAGCTGAGGGACTTCAAGTGAGAGCTGAAGTAACTCCTCACCACCTTCTCTTCAGCACGGAGGATGCTGAGAGTCTCGGGAGCCTCTTCAAGGTAAACCCGCCTATAAGGAGACCTGAAGTGAGGAGGGAATTACTCAAGATGGTTGAATTAGGGTATGCTGATATCTTAGTGACCGATCATGCTCCTCATAGCTTGGA
>JAVQRZ010000205.1:0-11882 GCA_033582115.1 Candidatus Korarchaeum sp.
AGCCTTAGAGATAATGGAGCTCCTGAGGGAGATAGAGAGCTATGGGCTTGAGTGAGTCTGAGGTCGCTACCGTAAAATTAGCCCATGGATCTGGTGGAAGGGAAACCGGCCTTCTCGTTAAAAGACTGATACTATCTAAGCTATCCGATGATGAACTGTCTGTTGAGGGAGGCGTGGGCCTAGGAGAGCTCGATGATGGTGCCGCCATTCCCTTACCGGGAACGGAACTTACTTAGTTGTCTCCATAGACTCCTACACTTAGGACCTTCCTTCTTCCCGGGAGGGAACTTAGGGAAGCTAGCAGCTTGTGGTACGATAAATGACGTGCTCATGATGGGAGGTATTCCTAAAGTTATCCTAGATTCCATAATAGTCGAGGAGGGATCCCCTCTCTCAGAGGTGGAGGAGATAACTAGGAGCCTCATCGAGACCTTGAGGGAGGAAGGGGTGAAACTAGTCGGAGGGGACTTCAAGGTCATGCCGAAAGGTCAGCTTGACAGGTACGTGATAACCACAGTTGGCTTAGGGATAGCAAAAAGGCCTATAGTCGACTCAAGGTTGAGACCTGGGGATAAGATAGTAGTGACAGGTACCATAGGAGAGCACGGGGCTGCTATATTATCAGCTCAAGAAGGGCTCTACGTTAGAGGCGAGCTGAGAAGCGACGTAGAGCCTTTAACTAAACTGATGGTACCTCTCATCGAGAGGTACGGGGCTGCGATTCACGCAGCTCAAGACCCGACAAGGGGTGGTCTAGCACAAACGCTCAATGAGTGGGCTCAGAAATCCGGTTTAGTTGTGGTCGTGAGTGAGGACAAGGTTCCTGTGAGGGAGGATGTTAGGGCTTTTACTGAGCTACTAGGGGTAGACCCTTTCTTCTTAGCTTGCGAGGGAAGGGCTGTTTTAGGAGTTGAGAGTAACCTCGCTGAGGAGATACTAAGGTTCATCAGGGATCTAGGGTACTCTGATGCTTCGATAATCGGAGAAGTCAAGAGGAAGGAGGGTTACGGTGGTATCGTTGTCATGAAGACTCTTGTTGGAGGCCTAAGGGTACTAGAGCCGCCCTCGGGGATCATAGTGCCTAGAATCTGCTAAAAATCGAAAAGTAATGCTCCTCAAAGTTTTTCGGTACTTTTCAGTAAGTTAAGTGCTTTACTCATTATATAATGCATCGCCTAAAATAGTTAGTAGTCAATACCAGTCGTCTGTGAGGTGCAGTACCATAACGCCGAAGTAACTATAACGATTGGTTACGCTATTGAGAAAGTAACAATACTTCTAAATAGCATGTTGCATTGGAGAGACCCAATGAAAGAGAAAGCGAGGGAATTATGTTACTTATTCAGGAAGCTGGTCGATTCGAGCGCATTAATTATGAACTTAGTTGAGAAATGAATTGTCTATATAGATGAAATACTAGTTACAGTTGTGAAAAACTCTATTAATATGGGACTTTCTGTGTACTGCTCAGGCCGTCAGTAAGCATCATCACCGCTAAAGAGCAGCAATATATAATTTTTACCTCTGATGTTATACCATGTGACTCCTAGATCAATGAAAAATTAACATTATAATTTCAAAATAGCGTTGTTTTAAATAGTTTGGTTTCCCTACCTCTTAGATACCTTTTAGAAGAGTTTTATCTAATTTATCCTAAATTTTGTTAATTTTTTCCATTAATGGAGAGAAATTTAATTATCTTACCTTAGAACAAGATTTTATACTCCAGGGGCTTCGATACACGATGCACCATGGATCTAAGGAGAGTTGAACGCTCCGTTCATAAGATGATCGAGGAGGAACCGGAACTTTCCAATTCTATGTTGCTTTTCTTAGAGATCTTCACCACCCAAGTCCGCATGTACGAGATCCTAGCTAAGTACGTAATAGTAGATGACCTAGTTAGATGCTTCAATCGAGCTAGGTCCAGCGAATCCTCTCTGTTTGATACGTGCGATATCCCTAAGATAGATTCTCAGGTGTGGAAAGAGCTCACGTCTAGCATACTCTATGCCTTGGCTTTTCGCAGAGATGACCTTAAGGAGGAGGTAAGCGCCATCAACAATTCCTTAGAGGAAGGCCTTTTCGATCCGGAGAGCTTAGCTAAGCTCTCTTTTAGGGGAGATTTGAATTATGCCAGAGGGGTTTCCCTCACATTAGGTGTCAGTGAAGATCTCCTGAGTGCTCTAGGAGTCTGGGTAATGCAATCCATCTTCATGGCGATAAGAGAGATCTTGGATGAGAAGGCCTATCCTAAGGGGTGGGATAAGGGTTTCTGTCCTATCTGCGGAAGTTATACGAAGACATCATTCACTGACGGGGAGGGAGTTTACCTTAAGTGCGAGATCTGCGGCATGGAGTGGGACCACCCTAAGAACAAGTGTCCCTTCTGCGGATCCTCTGAAGTGGAATCATCTCCTATAGGGGGAGGGTTCTACGCTTTAAGGTGTAGTGAATGTGGAGAGAATTGGCACTTAATAGACGAGGGTATATTGGGAAAAGACATTCCCAGAGAATTGTATCCAATGTTGATACTAATCAAAGGATAAACATTAGAATTTTGGTTGTCTGCTGTACCTCAGGGTTTTCATAATGCTAGTAATTACTTCATTACTGCGGCTTTCTCCTAATTCTTTTTATAGGCTTTCCCTTCAGTAACTATGAGGAGACTCTCATGATAACACAGACACTCAGATTGATGCAGTTCGGGACTATTGGGCTTCCGGAGATCTTAATCATAATTCTAATAGCTCTTATTCTCTTCGGGCCGAAAAAGATACCTGAGCTCGCTAGAGCTATGGGAGAGGCAGTTAGAGAGTTCAGAAGAGCATCAAGTCAGATTATTGAGGAGGATGAGAGTAGGAAAAAGAAGGAGAGTGGTATAAGAGAGCTAGCATTAAATCTCGGCATAGACGTTGCTGGAAAGACGGATGAGGAGCTTCTAGAAGAGATAAAGTCGAGAGTCAAGAGAGATGAAACTAGCTACTCTTTGTAAAATCTCTTAGAAAGGATATAGGCTAACCAGTAAAGGACGAGGAAGGGTAGAGATAGTAAGGTCATTGAGACCGGTGTCGGATCTGGGGTAATGATAGCTGTCATTATTATAGTTACGAATAAAACATATCTCCAGTTCTTTCTCATCGAAGAGGGCGAGAGCATCCCTAAGTGAGAAACTACTGCTACTATTAATGGGAATGTGAAGAAGAGACCTCCTATTAACAAGCCAGCTATTATAAAAGAGAAGAACTCGCTAAGGGAAAAGATTAGTTTTATTCCAGTTAAAATGTATATATAGGAGAGGAATAGTACTGTAATCGGCATTATCACAGAATAGGTATAAGCGACCCCTAAGGTGAACAATAGGGTGAACCCTAAGACGAAGGGTATCAGCATCCTCTTCTCACGATCTTCAAGTGCAGGCTCCACGAAATCGTATATCTGCTTCGCAATATAGGGGGAAGCGAATGTGAATCCTAGAAGGAAGCTCAGTAGGAATATTACCTCTAGGGAGTCTATCCAGCTATAAGCGATTAGCTCCAGCTTTAGTTCTTCAATCCTTAGGAGTGATGCGAGAGGTTTCACCACAGGATTGTTCAAGTTGGTCATATCGCTCCTTACCCTTTCAACTAAGGAGAGCACCAAAGGCCTGTAGGTTGCACTACTCCGAAAGAGATAAGTTGGGTCTGGTAAGAAGGAGAGGACTACTGACGATATTATTAAAGCAATCGCTATCCTTCTGAGTCTCTCGAGGAGCTCTATTAAATGTTCATGTATCGGGGCTTCTTTATCAGGGCACATTTTAGCTTCCTAAGGCTGATTATTCAATGCTCGAATAAAAATGATCGATGAATTCTAAAGTTGTCAGGTGGAAGATAATAAGGATCTACTCAAATAAATCTCAACTTGTAATAGAGTTTCAAATCCCTAATTCCTTGATTATTCTGGTAACAATCCTACACTTATTTTGGAATTCCTTCCTCCCTACTGTATCGATAGCTGGGCAGCTATAATCTAACTCGCAGCTCCTTGTGGTGACATTGAAGACTACCGGATATGCTTCACATCCAAGCGGACGCGATTCATAAATCATGCACCTTCCCTCGCTCAGGAAGTAGCACTTACCCTCCACATTCTTAAGCCTGATAAATCCGCTCCTAAACTCGCTAAAATCCTCCCTCCTGTAGCCTAGAGATTCTATCCTCTTCAGATCGCCCTCTGTTAGTATCATCTCCGTTTCAAGGCAGCAAGCGTAACACCCATCCGAACACTGCATAAGATTAAAATCACCGCTTCTCCTAAATTCGTTATGGAGTTAGAGGTTGCTATCAGTAAGGGGATTGAATTAGGAGCTGACTTCGTTGAGATCAGGGAGGAGAGGTCTCGCTCAACTATATTGAGGGTTGTTGATGGTGTGATCAGGGAGCTTAGCAGTGGGGATGAGTTCAGAATAGGGGTCAGAACTCTTTACAAGGGAGGATGGGGTTTCAGTGTCGTTAGATCTGCTGGAGATTTGGAAGTTGCGTTGAGGGACTCCTTAAAGCTCGCGAAACTTTCATCAAATCCATCTCTAGGATTCGAAGCGGATTGGCCGTCATTCAAGGGTAGCTACGAGGTTCTAGGGAGAGAGCCAGCTTATGAGGTCCCTATCGATAGGAAGGTAGGTATTTTGATCGATCAATATGAGATAGCCAGTTCCATGAAGAGCGTTCGGAACACTAACATCTACTTACTTGATTCCCTCAAAGAGGACAGGATCGTGAATTCGCAGGGAACTGACGTTAGCCAGAAGATGTCTAGAGTTAGAATAGCTGCCTATATCTTCGCTCATGAATCCGGGGTAACTGAAGCTGCTTTTGAGTCGAAGGGAGGATTGGGTGGTATCGAAGTGGTTGAGGGAAGCGATGTAGCTGAGAGAGCTGCTAAGAGGGCTGTGGAAGCCCTATCTGCAGTGCCAGCCCCGCCTGGTCCGCATAAAGCGATACTAGATCCCAAGCTAGCCGGTGTATTCATACATGAGGCTTTCGGTCATGCTGCAGAGGGGGATTCCGTTGTGAACGGCGAGAGCATCCTAACCGATATGATAGGGAAACCTGTTGGCCCTTCCTCTATAAGCGTGGTCGATGACCCTACTTTAGGGGATCTCTACGGTAGCTACAAGTACGATGACGAAGGAACTGAAGCTAGGAGGAAGTACATAGTGAAGGATGGAATTTTATCGAGCTATCTTACGAACCTAGAGGTATCCAAGAGGCTGAATGTCGAACCGACAGGTAACGCGAGATCCATGGATTTCAGCAATCCCCCTGAGGTCAGAATGTCAAACACCTTCATAGAAAAAGGGGACTGGAGCTTCGAGGAGATGCTCTCAGATATAAGAGAAGGTATTTATGCCTTTGGGTCTCTATATGGCTACACAGACCCTGCTAAGGGCCAGTTCATGTTCAAGGCTGAAGGAGGTTGGCTCATCGAGAGAGGGGAGATGACCAGGAGGTTGAGGGAGGTCGCTATCACCGGGATGACGCTCGAGGTACTCCATAACGTAGATGCTGTAAGTAAGGATCTACAACACGATCCGGGCAGCTGTGGTAAGAAGGGGCAGTGGGTCCCTGTTACCACCGGCTCCCCTCACCTGATGATCAGGAGCTTGGTATTCGGTGGGAGGTGATCTAATGCTAGTTGAAGATGCCGTTAAGGCTGCTGTATCGGAAGGAGCTGATGATGCAGAAGCTTTCGAGGTCCGTATGAGGAGGATATTGTTGAACGTTGAGAAGGGTGTCCTTAAGACATCCAGTACGGTCAGAGAGGTTGGGCTTGGCGTCAGAGCATGCTTAGGGAAGAGATTGGGACTTGCATTCGCAACCAACCCTTCGGGGGGGTCATCCGTTGGGAAAAGAGCTTTCATGAATGTCAAGGCTTCCCCTGAGGATGCTGACTTCCATTCCCTACCGGAGCCCCGTACCGTTGAGCTCATGGAGGGCCTCCTAGACCCTAAGATAAGGGACATCGATGTTGAGGACGCTTCATCTCTCTTCATGAGCTCCGTAGAAGCTGCGAAGTTATCTCCCAGTATAATCTCAGTTTCAGGAATATTCGCCCTCACTTACGAGGAGGTTAGGATATTCAGCTCCACTGGGGTAGATGTCTCTGAGAGTAGAACATCTTTTGATGCTTTCTTAGAAGCGACCGCTAAGGATGGAGATAAGAGAGGTTCTGGGTTTAACTTTTCTAACGGTAGGAAACTCAGTATGCTTGATCTAGAGAGATTGGGAAGGGAAGCTGGAGAGATAGCCATCAAGAGCTTAGATTCTACTAAGATAGGAGTTGAGACTCTACCCATTGTACTTAAGCCGAAGGCCCTTCATAATATAATCCCCTTCATAGTGGATGAAGCAGCTAACGCGGAGAACATTCAGTATGGGAGGAGCTTCCTCACCAATAGGTTGAGCTCTCAAGTAGCGAGCGATAGCATCTCAATTGTAGATGATGGAAGGATCCCCTGGTTAACCGGGAGCTCTAGCTTCGACGATGAGGGCATTCCCACTAGGAGCACCAAGGTGATTGAAGATGGTACCTTCAGGAGCCCGATACACAACTGGTACACAGCCAAGAGGGAGGGTAAGGAGAGCACGGGCAACGCTTCTAGGGAGTATAGGAGGGTCCCCTCTATAAGCGCTAATAATGTTAAGATAGAAGCCCTTAAATCTGAGATGAGTGAAGAGGAGCTTCTTGACATCAGGAGAGGTGTATTAGTTCTTTACACGGGAGATACCCCTAACCTAGCGACAGGTGAGTTCAGCGGTATGGCTGAGACGGCTTTCCTGATAGAGAAAGGAGAGCCCACGAAGTCATTGAGACAGACTGGAATAGCGTTCACATTAGAGGGGCTCATGAGGGAACTCGATGGGGTAGGTAGGGACATTGAATCAGTTGGATCCTACCTCGGAGGTTCTATCAGGGTCAGAGCGAGGGTCTCGGGACCGGGATGATCCCCTATGATACTGGTCGTGAACTTCGGGGGGCAGTACGCCCACCTCATCGCTAGGAAGGTAAGAGACCTAGGGGTTTACTCAGAGATAATTCCCTATACAAAAGCTAGTTACGAGGAAGTGAATACTAGGAGACCAGCAGGGATAATCCTTTCAGGGGGTCCTAGCAGCGTCTATGAACCTAATTCTCCTTCTCTAGACCCTAGACTCCTGGATATGGGCTTACCGATCTTAGGGATATGCTACGGGTTCCAGCTCATAGTGAAGCTGCTAGGAGGGGAGGTCAGGAGGGGAAAGGGAGAGTTTGGCCCTACGGAGGTCCAACTGGTTGAGGAGGACGAACTTCTGATGGGGTGGGACGGCGGGCTCGTGTGGATGAGTCACTCTGACTTCGTCTCCAAGCTCCCTGATGATCTTATCGTCACATCAGTATCTGAAAACGGTTACGTGAGCTCATTCAAGCATAAGCGTAAGCCTATCTACGGGGTTCAGTTCCATCCTGAGGTCAAACACACTCAGGGGGGGATCAAGATCCTCGAGAACTTCCTGAAGATAGCGAGAGCTGAGAGAGATTGGGATACGGAGAGAATACTCTCTATGATAGAGGACTACCTTATTGAAGAGGTATCTAAATGCAGTAAGGTGCTAGTTGCTGTGAGTGGGGGTGTTGATTCCACCCTCTCAGCCCTGCTGGTCAGTAGGGTAGCTAAGGGGAAGCTAGTCCCTGTATTCGTGAACCACGGTCTCTTGAGGAAGGGAGAGCCTGAAAGCGTCGTTTCCTCGCTGAGGAAGATCGGGATCGACGTTATATACGTGGATGCATCGAAGGAGTTCCTCGAAGCCCTCAGAGGGGTGAGAGGTTGTGAGGAGAAGAGGGCCATAGTAGGCGAGCTATTCGCTAAGATATTCATGGATATTTTCGAGAGAGAGAACTGCGACTGCTTAGTTCAGGGCACCCTCTATCCTGATGTGATAGAAAGCGGTGCGGAGGTCGGAGCTGACAGGATAAAGAGCCATCACAATGTAGCGGGTCTCCCTAGCTGGTTCAAGGGGAGGGTGATAGAACCGCTCCGCTACCTCTATAAGGACGAGGTCAGGAGGTTAGCGAGACGCCTGGGGGTGCCTGAGGAGATAGTCAGTAAACACCCATTCCCCGGCCCCGGGCTCTCAGTTAGGATAATAGGTGAGATCACTGAGGAGAAGCTCGATATAGTGAGGGAGGCTTCTAGCATAGTGGAGGATGCGCTCAGGGAAAGAGGTTTGTACGATAAGGTCTGGCAGGCTTTCGCAGTCATCGGGGAGGATAGGTGGGTGGGCATTAAGGGGGACGCTAGGGTAGATGGTTACATAGTAACAGTAAGGGTAGTGGAGAGTGAGGACGCTATGACTGCTGACTGGTTCAGATTGGATCAAGAGACCTTAGAAGAGCTATCCAAGAGGATCTCAGCTATTCCTCAAGTCTCTATGATAACCTATGCAATAACAACAAAACCTCCTAGCACTATAGAGCCTTGCTGAGATTACTCTACTTCTATCTGCTCTTCAGGGATCCCCCACTTTTCCTTCAAGAGCTTAGCGACTTTGTATCTATGGTCCCCTTGAAGGAGCACGTAGCCGTCCTTATAGGTACCACCGCAAGCTAGTATCCTCTTGGTCTCCTTGAGGAAGCCCCATATATTTTCATCAGATAGCGGTAAGTTCTCAATTATGGTGACGTCCTTTCCTTTCCTCCTTTCATACCTTATCTTCACCGGCTTTAGTTCCTTTTCGACTTCTTCCCAAGTGAATAACTCGATGGGAAGCCCGGTCACGGGATCTCTAACTCTCTCCTCGAATGCAACCATCCTGAGAGATCTTACCTCAGGCTTATATAAAAGTGTTTGCTTATGATGAAGATCCTCTAGGGTCTCAGCGATTCCTATTTCCTGATCTCATATCAGCTATTAAGTAACACCCTGTTATTTTTCAGAAAAGACCTACTATGTTACTAGCAGAATCTATCCACCACTTATTGTACTCTTGGCGTTTCCTCTCTAGCTCCTCGTCCTCATAGAACTCAAATCTGATATCCTCCCTAACTCTGTAAACTTCCAGAGTTTTGAGTTCTTCTACATCCCATACTAGTCCGATCAGCTGAGATTCGAGCCAGTCCAATGGATCTACATCTGATGGCGCTCCTTTTGAGGGCCAATCTGCCCTCCCTTCGAACCTCACGTGACACCTACCCTCCCTCTCACTGGTCTCAATCACCCTAATGCCTTCCGATTCCTTCTTCCCACTGTCTAGATCTATCCCGAATTTCCTCATGAAATTTATGCATTTATCCTTATTATCGAACACAAGTTCTCCTTTTACCCCTAGCTTAACTCCCATAGGTTGTTAGAGACCTCCCCAATAAAAACTTTGAGACGATGAAAGTGTTGCAGATTAGCGGTAGGACCTCAACGTAATTAAACGAGAATCGGAGGAATTGAGATAATAGATGCTAATCTTAATCGATAACTACTTTCTAAAATCAGAAACAGACTGAGAGATGAAGTCCTCAAATACAGACTTGACTCTCTCCGCGTTCTTACTTCTTATAAAACCTAAGAGCGCAGCTCTTATCGCTTCAGATCTACTCCTGTAATTACCCTCCAGTACGAGGGCATCTATCGCTTTTATCAAATCTTCGTCGATATTCACTACTACCTGTTGAGCCATACACACCACCTGACCTCCATGTACGGTTAGCTTATTTAAGCTGGTATTGCGAGCATATGAAACGTCAATAGCCTAATTCGAATTTACTGATGGAAAATTCTTTTAGATCGTCTTGGACCAAATGATTTATTAATAAGGGTTCCTTAATATAGGATAGGATCATCATGCTTGAAGCGTTCATAGCAGTCAGTGTTAGACCCTCCAGTACTACTGATCTTAAGAAGGCATTCCCAGCTAATGAGAAGATAAAGGAGGTATTCTATGTCACTGGAGAGTTTGATTTCCTCATGAGAGTAGAAGCCGCTAACACATTTGAGCTCGCTAAAATAATAGAGAGTCTCAGAAGTCAAGAGGGCGTCGAGAACACTGTAACCTTCATAGTACTGGAGAAGTTGAAGTGAGCGTAAGGGTTTACGTACTTAGGTTAGAGCACGATGACCCTAGGAAAGCTACGGGAGCCAAACTTATAAGACTGAAGCTTGCAGATAGATACAGACCTCTCAGGAGAGCTATAGTATTGAACCCTCTCTCGGGAAAGTACCTATCCCCTACGGATAAGGATATAGCTAGAGCCATAGTTGCTGTTGATGCATCCTGGAGGAGGATAGATGAGATTAGATGGCCCCCGGGTATTCAAAGAAGACTTCCCTTCTTGGTAGCAGCTAACCCGATAAATTATGGAGTTCCTGAGTATTTATCGACTGTTGAAGCTATAGCTTCAACCCTTATGATAGTAGGCTATGAGGAACTCTCATTGAAGATGCTTAACCCGTTCAAATGGGGGGCTGAATTCCTCAAGATAAACGAGGAGAGATTGAAAGCTTATGCCAATTCAAGGAGCGAAGAAGAAGTGAGGATACTCAGTGATAAGTTCAGGAGGGAGCTCTACTCTAACGGCATCCTCTTATAGCTTCCCAAAAGTTTAACCCAGACGGTCAATTCCTTAAGCTCCTGAATCGCCTCTCTGATGAAGTTATCCAATAAGGAACCCTCAAATTCGACGTAGAAGGAGTAATTCCACGGTTCCCCCTTGATGGGTCTCGATTCCAGCCAGAGGAGATTTATCCCTCTCTTAGCGAAGGTCCCCAAAGCCCTCCAGAGGGAGCCTGGCGTGTGCCTAGTTGCGAAGAAAGCTGCAGTTGCATCAGCATCGTGACTCAACTGCTCACTTAATGATATAACGAAGAACCTAGTTATGTTCACAGGAACGTCTTGGATATTCCTAGTTATTACCTCTAACCCGTAGATAGAAGCCGCTCTCTCGCTAGCTACAGCCGCTGACCTCTTATCTTTGTTCTCGGCTATGAACCTCGCAGCACCAGCTGTATCTAAGCTGGGGATCATAGTCCATTTGCATCTCCTTAAGAAGTCCTCACATTGAGATATTGCCTCTGGATGTGAGTAAACACGCTCTATATCACTTAATTTCGCTCCTTTCACACCTAAGAGGGCATGAGAGACTCTCACCTTTGATTCTCCTACTACCTTCACGTCCTTAGCGAGTAGTAAATCTAAGGACTTCCTTATGCTTCCGGTCGATGAGTTCTCTATTGGGATCACGCCGTAGTCAGCTTCCCCTGATTGAACTGAATCGAACACCTCTTCAAGGTAATTCTTCGTGATCAACTCATAGGTACACATCCTAAAGTACTTAAGCGCTGCTTCCTCACTGTAGGATCCCCTTTCACCTTGAATCGCGACCTTCACAATCGCCTCATCAAATTGAAGTTGAAAAATCTTACCGTTTAACTGAACTGCAGTCCTTCTATATACTTTATGTAAAGAGAGTTAGTGTATCATGATAGTAGAGTATAGGGTGGTTGAATCTTGAACCCTAGGGCTTTCAGGAAATCGTTTAAAAGTGATAAGGCACGTTCCTCCGATCCAGCCAACTTACCGTTAGGGGATCTAGGCATATATTTCGAGAGGTTCTGCGGAACTTTCAGAGTCTATGGGGTAGAAACTCTTATAAACCTTCCATTTGAGGATTTAGGATTTCTCTCATTTCACTTTTCAGCCTCTAAAGTTTCTACTCTAGATGCGGATCCTAAACTCTTCGTGAGTAACTTACTGCTTCCTAAGGGGAGTCCTCTTAGAGGAAAGATAGTTGAAGATATAGAGAGAGAAGCCAGAAGATATAATTCAGGAATATTTATCAAGGTGAATGAATCAGAATATTTAGAGAACCCTATA
>JAVQRZ010000206.1:0-2040 GCA_033582115.1 Candidatus Korarchaeum sp.
GTAGGGGACTAAACGCATTACAGAAAGCCCTAGAGTAGATTTACCGCACCCAGTCTCCCCTACCACGGCTAGGACCTCTCTCTCAAATACATCCAAGCTGACATCATCCACTGCTCGTACGATACCTCTAGATGTGAAGAAGTAGGTCTTGAGGTTCTTGATCGAGAGTAGAGAAGTCATTATGATCACCTCAGATCTTCAACCTGGGGTCTATCAGATCCCTGAGTCCGTCTCCCAGTAGATTGAAGCCCATGGAAGTCAGCACCAGGAAAACCCCGGGGAAGGTGGATATCCAAGGAGCTATCTGAAGGTAACCCATGCCCCTAGCGATCATATCGCCCCAGTCGGGTGTCGGAGGCTGAGCACCGAAGCCCAGGAAACTAAGGGCTGTGGTCGAGAGTATAGCTGTCGGGAGTGTCAGTGTAGATAGCACCAAGATCGAGGGGACCAAGTTCGGGATTATGTACCTTAGGATCACTGAGAAATCCGATTCTCCCATGGCCTTTGCAGCTATGACGAACTCTCTGCTCTTGATCGAGAGGACCTTCGCTCTGCTCACTCTGGTGAAAGGTGGCCAGCTCACTATAGCTATAGCGGTGACCACCTGCGTTACACCGGGACCTATCACCGTGACCACCCCGAGGGCTAGTACTATGGGCGGAAGGGCCCATATGGAATCCGAGAGGAAGGAGACCACCCTATCGGTCCAACCCTCCCAGTAACCAGCTATCACACCTAGCGTCACTCCTATCAGAGATTCGACTAAGACGACTAAGATACCTACGAGTAGAGCTATCCTAGAGCCGTATATCACCCTGCTGAGGACGCACCTACCTAACTCATCGGTTCCGAACGGGAAGCTAGGAGAGGGTGGCTCAAGCCTTTGGGTGAGGTCTATCTGAGCGTAATGTCTAGGAGCTATGAAATCTGCTGATAATGCGATGAAAACTACGAGAAAAGAAATTACAAGACCTGTTCTCACGCTCCAATGGGACCAGATCATCTTGAGAACGCTAGCTAACCCTGAAGAGATCCTCTTGTAGTTCTTGCTCACTTCAAGGATAATCGGCAAGGTATCACCCCTTTAACGATACTCTTGGATCAAGAATTGCTGTTAATAGGTCCCCAACCAAATTAGATATAACAGTTAACACAGATATTATAAATATTATGAACATAACTACGGGAAAGTCCTGCATGAGTATGGACCTGTAGAGGAGGTTCCCGATGCCCGGCCACGAGAATATCGCCTCAACTATAACAGCCCCCCCCATGGTCCAAGGTAACTCCAAGAAGAACAACACGGTCACGGGTATCAGGGAGTTCCTCATGACATGTCTGAAGAGGACCACGCTCTTAGGTAGCCCCTTAGCCATAGCCGTCCTAACATAGTCCTCATAGAGGACCTCCAGAACTTCTGTCCTCATCATCCTAGCGAATATGGCTATGTTCGGGAGCGCTAGTGTCATTACTGGGAGCACGAGGTGAGCAGGGGTACCGTAGCCGGAGATAGGAAGCATCCTCAACTGAAAGCCAAATATGAGCATCAGCATTGCACCCAGCCAGTAAGTAGGAATCGAGTAGAGGGTTACATAAATGCCTGTGGAGACTTTCTCCGTTACATACCCTCTTCTAACGGCTGAGATCAAGCCTAAGATCATACCGAGGATATAGGAGAGGACGAGGGCTGTCACAGTCAGCTGAAGGGTAGCTGGGATCCTCGGTATCACAACCCTCGATACGGGGAGTTTGAAGACGAAAGAGGTCCCGAAATCTCCTTGAAGCATCCTAGACAACCAGTAGAAGAACTGAACGTAGATAGGTTGATCCAAACCCCATGCTCTCTTAAGTTCCTCTACCCTCTCAGGGCTCACCCTCTGGCCTGCGGTCAGGAGCGTTATCGGATCACCTGGGAGCAGTTGCATAAAAATGAAGAGGACCGATAGGACGAACAACACTATGAAAAAACCTATTAAGATCCTCTTAGTAGCATAAGAGAGTAGTTGCAACTTAACTCCCCTTCAGCCTTTCTTGACTCTC
>JAVQRZ010000207.1:0-3212 GCA_033582115.1 Candidatus Korarchaeum sp.
TGATGCTCTCAAGCAAGGAGACGCGGAGACAGCTCTATCCATGATAGAAGGAGTGGGCATAAACTGGTACGCTCCTAAGTATAGCTACGAGGTATTCAAGAGAGAGTTAACTCATAAGTCTCCTGGATGGCCCAAGGTAACTTGGGGAGGATTAGGGCACTTAGCACCCCTCTACGATCTCTGGAAGGAATACAACTCTATCTCTGAAAAGATAGCTAGGAACTCAACGGATTACGATGAGGAGACTCGCGTCATAGAGATGTATTACAGAGTGTCCTTATATGAATATCGGAAGAGGGTGAGTGAAATAGCTGACGTCTTAGAAAGAGCTACAGCCGTGTTGAAGGAGACCAATTCCCTCATGAAGACTGGGGTAACCACTCAAGTGACTAGCGAGACCCCTTCGAGACCTACTGCGGTGGAATCCATCATGTTAATCATATTGACACTACTGCTTCTAGTTCTAGTAATAGGTGTACTCTATACGAGGAGGAGAGGGAGCTACAGCTAGGGTAGTACCTCCGAACCTAACGATCCTCTCAGGATATCCCTTTTTTCATTCAAAAGATCTTGATCTATTGTGTGAACTGAGCTTCTCTGATCTTTTTACAAGAGATCACATGCATGAAGCTAATACTCTCAGCCTGAGTGAGGATGCTGAGCTGAGGAGCTCTGCGCTGCTTCCGACAATATGATGTAGCGAGAAATTACTTGAATTTTAATCTCATAAATGATCTCTTATTCTCAGTGCGTCACCCGTCTTTCTCCCTGTCCTAGACTCGCTATAACAGCCCCAGATATCACGAGAGCGGATCCTAATACAGCCAAAAGCCCCAAACTCTCCCCTATTATAGCTCCAATAATCAGAGCAGCTATCGGTTCGACGTTGGTTACTATACTCGCAATACCTGCTTCAACTTCTCTCAACCCTTTAGCGTGTAGGTAATAAGCTACAAATGAAGGGAAAACAGCTAAGTAGACTATAGGGATCATAGTATCAAGGTTAATCGAGCTCCTCGAGAGCATCAGTAAGGGGCACAGTTCTACCGCAGCCCATACCTGCGGGCCTAACCCTAGTTCTAATGAAGACCATCCGGAAACGGATAGTTTCCGGACGCTGAGTATTATGCCAGAGTAGGCGAGACTGCTCCCCAATCCCAGAGCCAGCACAACGGGATCCGGATCCGCACCGCCCCTCATTCCTACCATCAAAACTCCTGAGAACGATAAAAACAACGCTATTACCTTCCTAGCTGAGATACCCTCCCCTAGCACGAACTTAGCTAGGAGTATGACTATCGCTGGCGCCGTGTAGAGCAGTACAGCTGCTATCCCAATGCCGGAGCGTATGACACTAAAGACGTAGATGGCGTATAGGGGACCTGTGAACGCGAATCCTATAAGAGCGATCCTTTTGTCCAGAACTCTCCTCCTAAGTAAGACCAGCGATAGAGCTCCGCTTATTCCGGATCTCAGGGCTCCTATCGACAGCGGATCGGATCCGTACGCAAGGGCGCGGTCGGTCGCAAGGCCTATAGTGCTCCAGAGGAGCGCCGCCGCTACTAAGGGAGCTAGACCTCTCGGGATCATCTGGGACCTAAGCGTCCTTCACTCAAAAATAGGGACGTATTAATCTCGGGAAGGAATTTACCAAATGAAGATTTTACTTTCTTTTATTCTATCAACAGCAATTTAAAGTAAAATTGATTTCCCTTACCTAACTTACGCCTTATGCGTGACCGATCTTGGAGGCCTGACTCTCGAGAGGTGATCCCTTGTCTCGGGCCTCGAATAGGTCTCCCCCATCGAAAGTTCAAGGACACTTTTGGAGCACTCCCCCGGGTTCCCACCCGTGATCTCTGACGGATCACCACTAGAAGGCTCCGAAAAAGCCTCTTTCCTCCTGTGGAGTGAAGCGGAGGCAGCAGATAATGGATACTCGTCACATCAATCCCCGATCATCCGCAGCGCTCGGGCTACTCATCCCCGAATCCTCCCCGGTTCTCCGCCTGAACCTCCGCAGACCTGTCCATGCCCTATAGAGCGATCCCAGGCTCACTTATCGCTCTATCACTGGAAGCAACTCATAAAGATCGATAAGACGACTTCGCCCATCCAACCTCCCCAGATCCTGCATCGTCTAACCCCGAAGAGCTTCTGGCATCCGTGGTTCATTCGGGGCAATGCGGAGGTACCACCGTTCAGCTGAGCTTTTTCCATCCCGTCACGTCGTAGGCGCATATCATCCCTGAGATGACGACAGCCTCCACCCCCCCACCCGGAAAGGTCGAGGCACCCACCAGGTACAGTCCCTCGATCGGGGTCTTAAAGTAGGGCCTCTTAACGTCCTTAGACTGATCGAATGCGTATATAGCGCCTTCGGGCATGGAGACATACCTCTCGAAGGTCTTGGGGGTAGCAGCATCCATGACCACTACACGCTCGCTTAGGCCGGGTATCAGCCCCTCAGCCTTCCTCACCAGGGACTCAGCTACCTCCATCTTGACCTTGGAGTACCTCTCGGTCCCTCTCTCCGGGAAGTCCTCATACCTAGCTCCCGCCAGGATCGTGACGCTCGACTTACCCTCAGGCGCCAAGCTAGGGTCAGCGTTGGAGTTTATGACCAGTTCGAAGCCCTCATCCAGGCTCTTGATGAGTGTGGGGTAAGCTGAGAGGTTCATGTCAACTCCTAGGAACACCATGAAGGACGAGGGGGACATCTTCAGACCCCTCAAGTATTCCACGAATCCCCTCTCCAGGTTCTCCTCACCCACGAGCTCCAGGAAGGTCGTTTTCGCGTTCACGTTGGAGATCACAATGGGGGCTGAGAAGAACTTATTCCTCGATAGGACTCCCTTGACCATTCCCCCCTCCACTATTATTCTGTCGACCCTGTGATTGACCAGGACCTCTCCTCCGTGACCCTCTATGAACTTCCTGAGGGTCTCGGCGAACCTCTGAGCCCCTCCCTTCGGGAAGTAGCCACCATGCAGGTAATAGGAGATGCAAGCGGTCAGGGCGCTGCTGGCCTGCACCTCGCTGGGATCAGCTCCGATGTACCCTATGTGGGCCAAGAGGAGCTTCTTTAGGTCATCGTTCCTGATATGTTCGTTCAACTTCTCCTCAATTGTCTTGTTCATCCAGTCGTAGAAGGTGGGGTGCTCCTTAGGGTATTCCAAGAGCTTCTTAGAGCCGAAAACCTTGACTATCAG
>JAVQRZ010000208.1:0-3147 GCA_033582115.1 Candidatus Korarchaeum sp.
GTCATAGTCTGCGATGGTGCTGGTACGGTCATAACGTCGAACCCGAACTAGGATCAGCGGATAGGGGCCAGGATGAACGGCTTGCTCAGGACTTCGCCCATCCCTGAGGTGATCGAGAGGGTGAGGGGTAGGGGAGGAGACGTGTTGGATGAGCCTAGGGTAGATCAAGTAGCTGGCGTTAAGAAGGCAGTAGAGAAGGGGTTTAGGAGGATAGCTGTTACCGTCATAGGACCTATGGCAAGGGAGATAGAGGAACTCAGGGAATTAGAGGAGCAGCATGGGGTGAAGCTAGCTATATTCTCAACTTGCAACACGCTCGCCTCTGAGGAGGAAGTTAAGTACATCGAACTAGCTGATGTAGTTTGCGTGAGCGCCTCTAGGCTCGTCATCGAGAGGGTAGGTAGGAGGGCTCTGATGCAGTTAGGTATCCACATACCTGTCTTCATCCTGACTGAACTCGGGAAGAGGATAGCTTTGAGGTACCTAGAGGGGATGAGATCCCCTATACTAGTATCGAGAGTGAGGATACCCTTCATCCTAGAGGGCAAGTTACCGGAGCTGAGGTAGTGAGATCCTAGATAGGACTGATCTTAAGGATCAGCAGTATGATGGATGAACTGAGAATATAATGCTTAAAAAACTAGACTATCGCTTAGACTCGTCCGAGCCCTACTGTATTGATTTCAGGATGCTAGCTGTACTGATGGATTCCGCAGGGTCAACTGAGTGGATTCTCCGAAGCTTATTGGAGGGTCAGAATTCGATATAGAGAACTAACAGCTCGCTCCGTTACCCAATATAAAATAATAGTACCATTGCTCTACTCGATTAACTCCTGAAGCTTTTTATCTACTCATCAGAACGTTTCTTCAGGTGGATTCCTTGAGGGCCTATAAGCTCGACCTACTCTACAAGTGGTCCTCAGGCCTGGGCTTCATCTTAACGCCTAAGAGCAAGATAAAATGGGAGGAGAACTACTTAGCTGACCTCAAAAGCGTCCCTGAGGGTGAGAACTACCTCTTAGTGACCTTGGTTTACAGCGTAGATGAGAGGGGTAGGGTAGTGGACACAGGCTACTCCTTAGCGTCTAACGTAAGGATCAGCGAGGTTATGGATGAACTAAAAGGCTTACTGAAGACGAGCTGGGTTGATTACCCAGACCCGCCTGATAGCTTGAACTACAGGATAGCAGGAATACTGAGTATCTTCACTAAGATAAAGGAGTGGAGGTTCTCCGAGGGGAGTTAAAGGTAATTAAGCTACCTTAAAGAAGGCTATTCACCAGGCGCTGAAGGGTGGTCTGATGAGCAACAAGAGCGGATTGAGGAAGAACCTGCTCTCCTTGGTCTCTTGGATCTCTGTGTACATCCTAGTTCATTCAGTCATCTTCGTCACGATCCCGTCCTCACTACCTGAGGTGGGGAAAGCGATCGAGGGTTACTACACTTACATAGCAGTAGGGATGACTCTTCTTATAGGCTACATGATTGTCAAATCACTATCGGAGTTCGCTTACTGGTCAGCAAGGGTTCGGTACGACGAAGGGACATCAGCAGCTATCAGGAGCTTAGTGAGGATAGTGGGGATAGCCTCCCTCATATCAGGTATAGCCGGTGGTGTAGCAGGTGGTGCTGCTGGCGTAGCTCTAGGAGGTTTCTTAGGTATAGTGGTAGGCCAGGCGGGTCAGCAGGTGATAGGGCAAGGGGTAGCTGGCTTCATAATCCTCATCTCCAGGCCCATCTCGATAGGGGATAGGGTTACCGTAGCTGGTGAGACAGGTATCATCAAGGACGTAACTACGATGTTCACTGTGATAGAGAGGGAGGACAGTAGCATCGCGATGATACCTAACAACATGCTCATGGGTTCGAAGATATACAAGCACACAGCCAAAAAGGATCAGTCAAATGATTAAGAAGCTGGGACCTCTATTCTAGAAGGCTCTAAGAACCTCCTAGTTGCTACTCTCAGGGAGGATAGGAAGAGCGAGAGCAGGTACCTAGCTAGAGGGTTGAGGTCCTTCACGTACCACCTAGCTATTTCCTCAACCCACCTGAGGTCGTGCCTCAAGCAGACTCTCATCAGTTCGAGTTGCTCCTCAGTCGGCTCCCTGTCGTACCAGTTTTCCCCCTTGAGGAGACCCATCGGGACGAAGTACATCGGTACTATCAGGCTCCTGAATTCCCTAAGGTCCTCAACTAGCTCTATAGAGGCTATAGTATCCTCAGGTCTCTCATCAGGCAGCCCTGTTATCAGCGTAGCTGCTGGTATTATCTTAGCTTCATGCATTATAGCGAAGGAATCTATAACGACTTTTCTCCACTCCCTGACGTCGTAAGGTAGAGTTTTAGCAGGCATCATCCTCTCAGCGAGCCTAGAGCTCCCCGTCTCTATCCCAACCTCGACCCCCTTGTAGTAGTCCCCTAGCATACTACTGATCCTACTGATGAGCTTGCCCTCATCCTCAGCGTACTTCACGGCTGAGAGACTGAAGTGACTCCATCCTACTGAGGAAACGCCTTTGCTCCTCACTAACTCGTGAAGTTTGATCAGAGCTTTTTCATTAGGGTAGATGCTTTCAGAACCGTAAAGCAGAACGTCATCTGAGTGGAGTATGACGCTCTTCACACCAGAGCTCGTATTGACTTCTATCTCCCTAGATATCATCTCGAGTGTGTAGTGCCTCAGCGGCCTCAATGTCACTGAGCAGAACCTACACCTCCTAGGGCAGCCTCTCGATACCTCAACTAAGCCGTTGACAGATGGCTTCCTTATCAAGGGGATCTCCTCGAGGGAGGGGGTCTCATCTATACCTACCTGCACGAACTTAGGGAGCTCCTCGCCATCTAAAGCTCTCTTGACTATACTGACTATCGCTTTATCAGCTTCCCCATCTATGACAGTCGATACACCCCATCTCTCAATGAGATCAGGTTTGTACAACCACTGCCAAGCTGCAGGGCCGCCTACGATGATCTTAGCCCCCTTCCTCCTGAAGTGCTCCATAGCCTTGCTCTCCATGAACCTCTTGAAGCTCCTAGCGTTCACAGGTTCCCTCTTCGTGAGGACCCACCACTCGCTACTCGGTGGACCCAAGGCGAAGAAGTCGTGGTGACCTATCGCTATCACCTTAGCTTCAGGGTGCTT
>JAVQRZ010000209.1:0-1072 GCA_033582115.1 Candidatus Korarchaeum sp.
CTCAGGTCCTGCGTAACTGTTCATAGCGTCCAAAGCTCTCTTAACGAACCACTCTTGATATTCGAAGGGCTGAGCGTTAAACGTACCTCCCATCACTATGAGCTCTACCTTAGATGGGTGTACTCCCAGCTTGGAGAAGTCTTGAAGCCTGCGGACTACTTGAAGGTAGGGGTCATAATTCAACTTAGAGCCCCTCATCACTATAGGGCTCCTCTCAACGTAACTCTGCGGCGTACTGCCACCACCTGGGCAGTAGAGACATCTACCGTGGGGACAGGGAAAAGGTCTAGCTGCTATCGAGACCACCGCGACGCCTGAAGCTATCCTAGACCTACAGGCCCCCCTCTCACTGAGCATCACTATGCCTTCTCGAATTACTGATCAGGCGATAAAAACGTTCTCAAGGAGTAGTGGGTGAGCTTTCTCCCCTAAAAAGAACTCATGCTTCCCGCCGATGGAGATTACTCTCCAGCAGAGGATTCTGATGCAATCCTCCTCGCTAAATCGAGTAACCTTCTCTCACTCTCCACCTTCTCAGCTTCATATTCTACTAGCTTATTGATATCATCTCTCAATAGCCTCTTCCTTGCTTCTATCTCAGCTCTAATCTCCTTCGGATTAGGACCTCCTCTCACAGCTGTAGCTATAGCTTCCTCGAACTCAGGGGTCTCGAATCCCAAGCTGCTCAGAGCCCTCCTAATATCCCAATTAGATTCCCTGAGTGCTGATGCGAGCAGAGAGTGGGCACTCCTGTAGCTGATCCCTTTTCTCCTGCTTATCTCCTCAGCTGCAAACTGAGCGAGCGTTTCCTCAACCTTAACCTCCCTGAACCTGATCCTCCTCATCAGGTCGGAGAGCACCTTAAGTGAGTCCTTAACGTTTTTAAGAGCCTCTAGGAAGTGTTTGTTCGTCTCTTGCAGATCCAAGTTATATCCACTGGGCAATCCCTTGATGATAGAGAGCAGCGCTGCTAGGTATCCTACCACCTCACCGGCTTTAGCTCTGACGACTTCTAAAGTCACTGGGTTCCTCTTCTGCGGCATTATACTGCTCGTTGAGGTGTGGTCATTCG
>JAVQRZ010000210.1:0-1325 GCA_033582115.1 Candidatus Korarchaeum sp.
TCGTAAGTGATGACTGGATAACGATAACAACTAGCATAGTAGATAAGGAGAAGCTTAAGGACGATCTGGAGTTATATAAAGCCCTCCTGAACACTCACTACTCCTTAGCCGAGGTCAGGTACCACTTGGATGATGAGGGCAACTTAGGGGCTAGCACGACGATACCCGTGAGCGGTCTAAACAAGGAAGCTTTCTCATCTAGGTTCGACTCAATACTATTCGCTATAGACTACTTCATAGGATCCATGGCCCCGAAGTTCGGTATAGAGGTTGAGTGAGCTACCTCTCCTCTATGAACTCCTCGACGGCCGTACCGAAGTGCCTAGCCTTCTTAGGGGAGATGTGAGCTAGTATGCTGTCCCCGGACTTCAGCTCGGTTACAGCTATTGTTGAACCATCAGGACTCACTAATGGGATCGTCTCAGCTAGCTGAAGAACAACCCATCCCTCTTCTCCATCACTAGCTGCCCTAACTAAGACCAGAGGTCTTCTCTCTATCTTAGCCCTGCCAACGCTAACAGCTCTCCTCCTTCCATCCCTCGAGACAGCTATGACCTCGCTTCCTGATCTAACTTCAGAGAGGTAGAGAGTCCTCCCACCTGGGGCTAGCGTGTAGTTGGAAACAGCTCCAGCATTTACTCTGAACTCCCTAGGTGTCGTGAAAGGGGATTCTATGTTCTCACTGTGGATGAGGAGGAAGAAGGAAGCTGAACCTCCGACGAGCATTCCCTCCCCCTTTGAGAGCATCGACGTGGTGTCAACGCAAACTCTATCCCCCATCCCTATCTGCTTCACTTCAGTGACCTTAGCCGGCCTCAGCGGGAGGGGGTTGGCTTCCTCCGAGAGTCTTATGAGGGACTCCAGTTGCGATAAGTCGGAGACAGGGATCACGACCCCCTTTACCCCTATCTCAAGTACTCCAAGCATGGATCTAGCGTCATCTAAGCTATTCGCGATAGCGTATACTCTCTCGCTACCTATAGCGGCTATTATGTTCTCTAGAGGGATTATCCTCCAGCCCTCACTGTCTATTAGGACCTTCGAATCCTGAAGGTCCCGCCTCAAGGTATCGATATCCTCAGGTCCTTTGATCCTGAACAGCGTGAGCTCACCTCTGGACGGCCATTCATCCACTTTAATTAACATTGACGAGCTCACGAGTTCTCTTAACCTAACCTCAGCGCTCTCATCGATAGCAGCTACCTTTATCCCCATCTTCACGGCTTTCTCAATGACGGAATCAGGCGAGGAATCCGCTAACACTATTAGCTCCTTACCCGATGGCATCTCTTCTTCTAATTTGAGCTCAATTTTAACGAACGAGT
>JAVQRZ010000211.1:0-4114 GCA_033582115.1 Candidatus Korarchaeum sp.
ATCGACTATCAGACGCTTGAGGAAGATACAGTCACGTTAAGGGATAGGGATACGATGAAGCAGGTGAGAGTGGAGAGGAAGGAACTAGTCGAAAAGATAAAGAAATACATCAATAGTAATATTAGTATAGAAGAGCTCTAATTATTTACCGCATACAGGACAGTTTTTATTCTTACTAACGTTTATTGAAGTAAACTCCATGCTCCTTAGATCTCCTATGAGAAGCTTCCCTGCTAGCATGACCTCTAGTCCCGCTAGGTATTTCACTGCTTCAGCAGCTGCTATCAATGCTACGACAGCGGGAGTCATCCCGATAACAGGGACGGGGCCTGAATCCTCAACCGAAGGGAATAGGCATCTTAGGCACGCAGTCCTATTCGGTATTATGAAAGACACAGCGAAGTAGAACCCATTTATCGCTGAATATACGAACGGTAAGTTTTCTCTGATGCAATAATCGTTAATTATATACCTGGTTTTGAAGTTATCAGAAGCATCCATTACTAAATTTACGCCTTTTAATAAATATCCTATATTATCCACATTTAGAATCTCCGGTATACCTTCAACTTCGATATCAGAGTTCCTCCTTCTTATCTCCCTCTCCGCAACCAGAGCTTTCGGGAGCCCTACGTCGTCTTCCCCATATATTATCTGCCTGTGGAGGTTATTGAGACCGACGAGGTCCCCATCTATTATCCTTAAGTTCACGCCAGCTGATGCCAGGTAGAGGGAGAGAGGGGAACCTATCCCCCCGGCTCCTACTATTGCTACCAGCGATTTCCTAAGCCTAACCTGACCTTCCTCACCTATCAGACTCAGCTGTCTTTCGTAGCGTGACATCCTCTATCCACCTCAGGTACCCCTCACTGACGATCTCAACGGGCAGTACTATGATCTCCGGTACTTCATAAGGATGCCTCTTCTCTATAAAATCAATGAGTTCTCCTATAGTAGCTTGATGTGTCTTGATAACGAGCATGACCTCTTCAGACCTCTCAATCTTACCTTTCCACCAGTACTTACTAACTAAAGGGATCATGGATACACAACCAGCTAATTTACGCTCTAACATCTCGCTAGATAATTTCTCAGCTTGTTCTAAACTCTCTACTGTTGTAATCAGGACTCTCAACAAGGCAATCACCTCTCAAAGTACTCTTCCACAGTCACTTTCTCCTTAGGCGAGATATCGACTACTCTCCTCCATAAGGGAAAGGCTACATTATATATAGCACCCCTTCCGATAGTGGCAAATCTAGTTCCGTTATGAGAGTGACCGTGAACTGCTATATCCACTAAACCGTTCTGTAAGTACTTCTCGAAACCTCTGTGACCTAAGTACCTCCAAGCCCTGGGGTTCTCACCCCTCAGGGTCTTCGTCGTTGTAGCGTAGTGAGTGAGTAGTATGGTAATATAGACCTTATTCCTCAGCTTCCTGAGCATCTCCCCGATAAATCTCACTCTATCCTCGTATAATCTTTCTATGTTAGGTATTTTCCTCCTCTGCCAGACCGTGGGAAGCTCCAGGCTCCCTCTAGAACCTACTATCCCAATTGTAGTTTCATCTATCCTCAAAACGATGCTCTCATCGTCTAGGAATAAGACATTCGCCAAATTCTTCCTTAACTCATCCTTCAGATCATCGAACTCATCGTTCCCAAAAACCGCTACTATCTTAGCTCCTGTGCTCGATAGAATATCTAAGACCTCGCCGTAGTACTCTATCCTTCCCCTATCAACTATATCACCTGCTAATAAGAGGAGATCCGCATCCCCGCATCTGTCTGAAGCTTCTTTTAACTCCTTTAGGAACACTGGTGCATGCACGTCAGACAGGCCTAGAATTCTCATTTAAGATCTACCACCGACATAGCTATAGCTCCTTAATTTTATATCAATAAATTCTATCGGAACCTCACGTGAGGAAGGGTAGAGTCCGCGCGGTCTTAGAGTCCATGATATGGGATACAAGGAATAGGAGGGAGGATTATAGAATAGTCTTCAAAGATAGGGGTGTACCAAATGACGTTAGCGAGGTCAGAGGTAGTGAAGTCATAGTTAGGGCAGATAGAATAGTGCTTGGGGATGGCAGGGAGATCCCGCATCACAGGATTCTGGAGATATGGAGGGGCAGCGAGCTTCTCTACTTTAAGAAGGGTGACATCGTGACGTGAAGGAAATATTTTTAAGTTTATAATTCTAGTATATTGAATGCTTACACACAAAAATGTTATGTTGCTGGGTGTCCTTATAGCAATCGTTGGAGAAATTGTAAGTTTTTATACAGAATATGTGCTTTTAATTAAACCTTGCTTCTCTTGCTACGTTTTAAGGTATAGTTATCTCTCTCTAATTGGGTTACAGTTAATATCAATTAAAGTAAAGAAAATAACTGCAATGCCCCTCTTATTAACCGTACTTATAATCATAATATCGTTTTACGGAGTGATGGGTTACATGAACTATGTCCCTAATCCTTGCATCGAAGCATGCCCTTATGGGGAAGACATCGAAGTTAGCTTCGGATTATTCTCTCTCTCCTTAGCCGGTGGGATAGTAGAGTTTCTCCTTATGCTTCAAGCCTCAAGATTGATCTATAAGCGATCCCGTATCCGTTGAGATCTTAGGACCCACTTTAGGAAAGCGCTTGCCCTATCGTAGCGGATGCGAGCGAAAGGTATATATAGGTTCCTCAAGCTCTTGCACTTCGGTGAAAGCTTTGCCAGAGATAGTGTGTCCTATATGTGGCTATGAATTCTACCTAGATGAGGACGACTATGAAGGAGAGATACAGTGTCCAAACTGTGGTACGCTACTAGACGTCACAATAGAGAGAGGGGAATTGAAGGACGTCGTACCTCTCGAGGAGGGTCTAGAGGAAGAAGAATGGCTGGAAGATGAGGATTTCTGGGAGGAGAGCGAGGAAGAGATCTTCTGGGAAGAGGAAGAAGAAGAATTCTGAAAAGAGCATGAAATACCGATTTAGACAATTTTTGAATATTCATTATTCTATTGACTTTATGAAAAAGGGATGAGATATTGTAGATGAAATGATGATAAAAAAATATTTAAGCATAAAGAGGAGGATTGGGTTATATGGAATCAGAAACTAGCTTTCTTGAGGAGGAGTTCCCACTCCTTATCTACCCACTCTTGGAACCTATCGAGCATCCATTTGTTCTCAGGCCTGAACATATGCCTGAACCTCGCTTGCAACTTTAGATACTCTTCTACCGGTTTCTTCCTATCGGGATTCCTTGCTATAACTAAACTAGGGCCTGTTAGCTTATACTGCCCGTTCTCCACCTCATAGAGCGGAAAGACGCATGTCTCAACAGCCAGTTTCATCACCTTAACGGTCTCCGATGTCTCACAACCCCATCCTAACGGACATGTGGAAAAAGCATGAATAAACGCTGGCCCTTCAGCTTCAAATCCCTTCCTTAACTTGACTAAAGCATCGTTCCAATAAGCTGATGAGACCGTCGCGGCGTACGGTATCCTGTGAGCTACCATTATATCAACTATAGGCTTCTTGAACTGGACCTTCCCTTTTATGACTCTACCCACGGGGGTGGTTGTGGTCCTAGCCCCGAAGGGAGTTCCTCCGGACCTTTGAATACCAGTATTCATGTAGGCTTCGTTATCGTAGAGGACGTAGAGGATCTTATCCCCTCTCTCAAAAGCTCCAGATATCGCTTGAAGTCCTATATCGTAAGTACCGCCATCTCCTCCCAACACAACGACATCGTAATCGAGTTCTATGTCAGGATCCCTCTCAAACCTCTTAGCTCTAAAGAGCTTCTTCCTACCAGCTTCAATACCTGAACCCACCGCGGCCGCATTTTCGAACGCGTTATGAGCCCATGGGACGTTCCAAGCTGTATAGGGAAATATCGTAGTAGCTACCTCAACGCAACCAGTTGAATTCACGAATACCACCGGCTTCCTAGCGGCCATCATTATCTGTCTGACTATGATCCCAGCTCCACAGCCGGCACATAATCTGTGCCCGGATTCAAATGGTCTCATCTGTATTTCTCTTCTAGCTAGTTCCTTAATATCAGGTCTCCAAGCGGGCATCACTCCCTCACCCCCACGTATTTGACAA
>JAVQRZ010000212.1:0-1484 GCA_033582115.1 Candidatus Korarchaeum sp.
AGAGTCTCATGATCTCCTTCTCACCCACCAGTTCTGAGGGCAGACCCTTGAAGACCACTTGACCACTAACCAATACGTACACCTTATCGGCAACTTCAAGAGCTTTTTGAACATTTTGTTCAACTAGGATAATGCTCAGGTCTCTTTGATCCCTTATCTCACCTATTTTCCTCATTATTAAGTTAACGTAGAGGGGCATCAGGCCCGCGGTAGGCTCGTCCAGTAACAGCAGCTTTGGGTTTCTCACGAGGCCTATGCTTATCGCGAGCATCTGACGCTCACCTCCGCTCAAAGTACCAGCTCTCTGCTTTTTTCTCTCCTTAAGTATTGGGAAGAGTCCATATATGTAATCAAGGACGTCCTCTCCTGTCTTAGAGAAGGCCATTGAGATCCTCAGGTTTTCCTCAACAGATAGCTCAGAGAATATGTTTATCATCTGAAGTACGTAAGCAACTCCCTTCCTGGCTATTTGATGTGGGGGAAGCTTCGAGATATCCTCACCATCCAGTTTGACGCTACCTGAGTAGATATCCGAGATGCCGAAGATACTGTTAAGCAAGGTGGTCTTCCCAGCTCCATTAGGGCCTATCACTGAGACGATTTCCTTCCTCCCGCACTCCAGTGAGATATCATAAAGCACGTGCAACTTCCCATAGCCTGAGTTCAAACTCTCAACGGTCAGCATACTCAACCACCCACGTAAACCATTCTGACTTGCTCATTTCTAGCGATCTCATCAGGAATTCCGCTCGCAATCACCCTTCCCTGGTGCATTGCATACACGAAATCGACGTATTTGAGAGCAATGTCTAACCTGTGCTCTATTATGAGGAAAGTCAGCTTCATCTCATCTCTTAGCTTGACTATATGAGAGAAGATGTTGTGAGCCAACTTAGGGTTCACACCTGCTATCGGTTCGTCTAGGATGACCATCTTAGCATCTGACATCAGAGCTCTACCGATCTCTATGAGTTTAAGCGCTCCTGCATCTAGCGATGCTGGCTCCTTATCCCAGTAACTCTCGAGATCGAGGACCCTCATTACCTGGAAGGCCTTATCTACGAGGTCCCTCTCGCGGCTCATCCAAGAGGACTTGACTAGGTGCTTGGAGAAGGATTCGCCAGGATGGTTTCTAGCTGCGATCAGCAGGTTCTCGAGCACGGATAACTGTAAGAAAGGGGAAGGTATCTGGAAGGTCCTAACGAGACCCCTCTCGTACGTCTTGTGGAGCGGTAAACCGGTTATCTCCTCACTCCTGAAGAAAACCCTACCTCCATCGGGCTTGTAGTAACCGCTTACAGCGTTGACGAGAGTAGTCTTCCCACAACCGTTGGGTCCGATTAAAAGCGTTATAGATCCGTCCTTCACTTCTATGCTCACTTCATTCACTGCTATTAAACCACCAAACCTCTTTACGAGTTTATCCGTCCTCAACATCGCTCTCCCCGTCCTCTCTGACCGTCCTCTCTGAATCAGCTCATCTC